>NZ_CALINL010000328.1 GCF_938045225.1 uncultured Campylobacter sp. | reverse complement strand
GTAAATTATTAAAATACACTAATAATAAAAGCTCCAAACGATAACGAAGAACAGAAAAAATTTCTGGGATATGATTGGAGTAATGCCAAAGGCAACGAAGGAATAAAGTATATAACGGATGTAGCTGCTAGTGGCGATGACGACGAAACGATAGAAAATATAAAAAAAATAAGCTCAATTAAGACCGCGCTTTACGATCCGACGGATTTAGATAATTCCGAAAAATTAAATTTTATCATTCGCGAAGCTTTCGACGGAAAATTAAAACGAATTAACGAGAGCTTAAAGCCGTATGCGAATTTAGTAAATTTACGCGATTGCATAGATTTTCGCCGTGCTAGTTTCGATAAGGCGATAAATTTAAGCATGAAAAGTAGAGTAAAGATAATGAGTGAGTATCCGATGGTGAAGCTTGGGACTTTGCTTAATACAATAGAAACTGGCTCGCGTCCAAATGGTGGAGTTGGTAATTTAAATGAGGGTGCGTTAAGCCTTGGTGGAGAGCATATCCATAATACAAACGGCATAATAAATTTGGTAAATCCAAAATTTGTAAGCATTGAGTATTATGAAAATAATCAAAAAGGCAGATTAAAACAAAATGATATTTTGCTTTGTAAAGATGGAGCATTAACTGGGAAAATTGCACTTTTAAGAGATGAGCTGAATAACAGAAAAGCTATGGTAAATGAGCATATTTTCATACTTCGAGCAGCCGATATAATTACTCAGAAATATATTTTTTATTTTTTATATTCTCCGTTGGGTCAACAAATTTTAAAACAAAATATTACCGGTGCAGCACAAGGCGGGCTAAATTCTACAAATTTAAAAAACATAAGTATTCCTTTTAGTAATAATAAAGAAAATAAAAAAGTGTTTCAAAAAATCGTAGCCGAATGCGAAAAAGTAGATAATGAGTTTAAAACTATTAGAATGGAAATTGACGAGCTAAAAGCTAAAATGAGCGAAATTTTTACAAAATTCGGAATAAGTTTTAATACAAATGGGGGGGGTATGAGCCGTTAAGGAATTTTGGCGTCGTATTTAACCCTTCAAAATCTGAAATTAGAAATTTACCGAGCGACTTACTAGTATCTTTCGTAGATATGCAAAGCATTAACGAAAACGGATATATAGAAAATAAAATAACTAAGCCGTTAAAGGAAGTAATGGTGGGTAGTTACACGTATTTTGCGGAAAATGACATAATAATCGCCAAAATAACGCCTTGTATGGAAAACGGCAAGTGTGCCGTGGCGAGCGGTTTGTCAAACGGCATAGGACTTGGAAGTAGCGAATTTCACGTTTTAAGGTGCGATGCAAGTAAAATTTTACCTAAATTTTTATTCGGATTTTTAAATAGACAAATAGTTAGAGATGAAGCGGCAAAAAATATGACGGGAGCAAGTGGTCATCGTCGAGTCCCAATAAAATTTTATCAAGACCTAGGAGCTAAATTTCCATCGATTGAAATCCAAAAGCAAATCGTAACCGAATTTGAAAATTTAGAAAGCGAAATTTTGCAAAGAGAACAAAAGCTGACAAATTTACAAGGTGCATACGGCGAAATTTTAGATAAATACTTAAGCTAATTTTACGGTTAAATTTCGCCGCTGCCGGTAGACATAAATTTGTAATTTCGCTCAAATTTAGGTCGAGTTAAGAGTAAAATACCGTAAAAATCGGGCTTAAATTTAAGCCGTCGCTCCCTCGTTCATCGCGGCGTATTCTTCAAAAGTTCCCTTAAAATCGACTACTTCGCCGTTGCCTTTTAGGTGGATGATGCGGTTGGCAAATGCGTCGATGAGCTCGCGGTCGTGGCTCACGCAGATGACGTTGCCGACGAATTTATACAGCGCCTCGCCTAGAGCGATGATGGCTTCGAGATCCAGGTGGTTGTTTGGCTCGTCTAGCACGAGTAGATTGCCGCGCTCTAGCATCAGGCGGCTTAGCATCAGGCGGTGTTTCTCGCCGCCGCTTAGGCTGCCGACTGATTTTTCCTGCTCGGCACCGCTAAATAGCATGCGGCCTAGGCACTTACGGATCTCGTCTAGGTCTTTGTTGTTTTCGTCTTGCAGCCACTCGTAGAGCTTTAGCTCGCCCGTGATTTTGTTTGTCGTATCCTGCGCAAAGTAGCTAGGCTCTATCGTCGCGCCCACGTGCACGTCGCCGCTATCTGGAGCGACCTCGCCGATGATGATTTTAGCTAGCGTGCTTTTGCCTACGCCGTTTGCGCCGATGATGGCGACCTTGTCGTTCTTTTCGAGCTTGAAGCTAAAATTTTCAAACAAAACCTTGTCGTATTTTTTGCTGACGCCGCGCACCTCCAGGATCTCGTTACCGATGTCGCGTTTGATGCGGAAAAGTATGCTAGGATCGCGTCTGCTAGAGACTTTGATCTCCTCAATGTCGAGTTTGTTTAGCTGCTTTTGGCGGCTCGTGGCTTGGCGGGCTTTGCTCGCGTTTGCCGAGAATCGCGCGATAAATTTCTCCAGCTCCTCTTTTTCTTTTAGCTTTTTGTCGCGCTCCATCTCGTGCTGTTTGGCAACCAGCGTCGAGGCGATGTACCAGTCGTCGTAGTTGCCCGCAAACTGCCTGATTTTCTTAAAATCGACGTCTAGGATGTGCGTGCAAACCGCGTTTAAGAAGTGGCGGTCGTGGCTGATTAGCACCATCATGCCTTCGTGGCGGGTTAGCTCGTTTTCCAGCCACTTTATACTCTCGATGTCAAGGTTGTTGGTCGGCTCGTCGAGGAAAAGGATGTCGGGCTTTGGAAATAGCACTTGAGCGAGCAGGACTTTAAATTTATCCGAGTTTTCGACCTCGCTCATCGGTTTTTCAAAGTCGCTAAAGCCAAGCGAACTTAGGATTTTCTCGATCCTAACCTCGTACTCGTAGCTAGGATCCTCCTCGGCGCTTATCATCTCAAGCTGCGCTAGGCGGTCGTTTACGGTGTCGGTGAACTCCTCGCTCATGTAGAGCTGCTCTTTTTCTTTTACCGCGTCGTAGAGGCGTTTGTTGCCGTATAGTACGGCGTCTTTGACGCTAAAGTTTTCAAACGCGAACTGATCTTGCCCTAGCACGCCTACTTTTAGCCCGTTTTCGATGATGATCTCGCCGCTGTTTGCTTCGATCTCGCCTGAGAGGATTTTTAGAAACGTCGATTTTCCAGCACCGTTTGCGCCGATGAGACCGTAGCGGTTGCCGCGAGTGAGTTTTAAATTTACGTCCTCAAATAGCAGCTGTGCGTTAAATCTCATCAATAAATTTTTGACTTCAAGCATATTTTTCCTTAAATTTGACTTTTTAAACCGTAGATTTTGCCAAAAAGTCGTTTAAAATCAGTATAAACTTCGGCAAAACGGCATAGCGTGCTACTTGGGCCGGTTATAAAACGAGCTTAGATTTGATAAATTTATCTTTTTATCGGTAAAACTGCGTCGTTTTAGCTTAAAGTCTAAATTTTTGCTAAAATCTCCACTAAAATCCGAGCAACTAAAGGCAAAAATCAAATGCAAGTCGCAAAAATCCGCGCCAAAAATATCCTCTCGCGCTCCAAAATCGGTAGCGGCGGCTACGCGATCAACCCGTACGTTGGCTGCCCGCACGGCTGCATCTACTGCTACGCCGAGTTTATGCGCGGCGTCACGGGGCATGAGGAGGCGTGGGGCGAGTTTTTGGATGTG
>NZ_CALINL010000327.1 GCF_938045225.1 uncultured Campylobacter sp. | reverse complement strand
CAGATTAGTTACGGGCGCTAGATACTATATGGACGAATTTGATCAAGAAATTTTAAGAGAAAAATGCCGAGAGATAAACCTGCAACTAGGCGGAGATTTAAGCTCGCTAAAAAATTTCGATAAGCTAAACGGCGTCTTGTCTGCGGTTAGTAACTATATAGATAACAATAAAAATAGCGGAGCATTTCCAAAAGATTTTGTTTTAAATTTATCCCTTACGATTGATCCGGCAAAAGACGAATACCAAAATTTCGGCATTATGCAGGCGCAGGATTTGATAAACGCCCTACTTTTTATAAAGGCAAATGCGCCGTTTAAAGCGATTAAAAATTTAAACGAACTACCAGTCGTCATGATCGGCAGCTCACACGGAGGCTATCTATCGCATATGGCCGCCAAGATCGCTCCGTGGCTCATAGACGGCGTCATAGATAACAGTAGCTACGCCAAGTATCCGCTTAGGATCGTGGGATTTGGTAAAGAGCTTGACTATATGAATCACTGCTGCTCATCAAACGATATGCTTTTTAAACATATAAATTTTTTCATCTCCGACAAGACGCTTTGGACCTTAAAAGATGGCTCCGATAAGAGATTTATGCCAGCACACGAAAAGATACGTTATATTTTAAATTTAGACCACGTAAAAACCCAAAGCAAATATCCAAAGCCGATTTATCTAAGCTATCACTATGCCGGAGACGACATCGCTCCTATAGCCGATAAATCGGAACTTTATAACGAATTTAACGCATGTGGCATAGACGCGACATTAAAAATAATAAAGGACGAAAGCGAGCTTGACGGTAAATTTATCAAATCGCTAACTCACGGCTTTGACATGTCTATAAAAACGCTGATCTCAAAAGAACTTCCGCCGATGTTAGCCAAGATCGCAACTCGCCCTAAACAACCTTGCGAGGATAAAAGCATAACCTATATCTCGGAAAATTTAGAGTATAAATTTTTTGAATCTAACGACAAAATCAATCTACAAGTTTCAAAAATATGGCAAAACGGCACAGTAGTTAAAAAAACGTATAAAATCCACTCTTGCGACGATACAGAGCTTGATATAAAGCGAGAAAGCCTGCTAGAGTTTAACCTTTGCTTTGATACCAAAAAGCCGGTCTCGTCAATAGTTTTTATAATACCTGGCTACGGAGGAGACGCGGACAGCAACTACCGCGAGCACTTAGCGCAGTTTGTCGCGAGCGAATTTAGTGCAGCCGTAGTAGGCGTAAACTACCACTGTATCGGCGATAGACCGCAAACAGGAGCGACGATATTTTTTGACGATTTAGATAGATCGATATTAAAAAAAGAATGCGCCAGGTGCGGCATAGAGCTCCCGGAAAATTTAAGCGTAATCAATACGCAAACCCTGCTTGATATCGACAATCTAATAGACGCAAGAAAACGCGATAAGACAGCACCTCAAGACTTGTCGCTTAAACTATCAATTTCCCTTCAACCGACTAAAAACGAATACCAAAATTTCGGCATTATGCAGGCGCAGGATTTGATCAATGCGCTACTTTTCGTAAAAGCCAACGCTCCTTTTGAGTGCACAACCGACATAAACGACCTACCAGTCGTCATGATAGGCAGCTCGCACGGAGGCTATCTATCGCATATGGCCGCCAAAATCGCCCCATGGCTCATAGACGGCGTCATAGATAATAGTAGCTACGCGCTAGCGCACTGGCCTTTTATCGGCTTTGGCAAAGAACGAGACTATACAAAATACTATAGCGGGCGCTCTAAAGAATATTTTCATAATATAGAGCTTTATTTTTCAGATAAAACTTTTTGGACTCTAGACAAAACCTCACCTGCTTATTTTTCTAAATCACGCGAATACATAAGAGAAATTCTAATGCCGCAACACCTCAAAGTCCAAAGCGGCTATAAAAAGCAAATTTACACGAGTTATCATTACGCTTATGACGATTTTTACGCTCCGGCTAGCGAAAAACAACGACTCTACGACGAACTGAAAAATTTAGGCTACGACGCTACTCTAAATATAATAGAAAATGAAAGTCAGCTTGACGGTAAATTTATCAAAACGCTAACGCACGGTTTAGATATGTCGATAAAAACGCTAATCTCAAAAGAGCTTCCGCCAATGCTGGCTAAAATCACAGCTCGACCGAAACAGCCTTGCGGGGACAAAAGCATAAGTTACGTTTCAGACGATTTAGAATATAAATTTTTTGAAGCGAACGATAAGATAAATTTAGAGATAAAAGAACAAAATCTACCGCAGCAAAATCATGATAATAAATAAAACATACGAGATCCCATCCTGCGACGATGTAGAGCTTGGCATAAAGCGAGATTCGCTACTTGAGTTTAAGCTCTGCTACGACGACGAAAAGCCGGCTAGAGCTCTAGTTTTCATAGTGCCTGGACTTGGCGGAGATGTGAACGAAAACTATAGAGAGCACTTAGCGCAGTTTGTCGCGAGCGAATTTAACGTAGCCGTGGCAAGTCCGAACTACCACTGCATCGGCAACAGACCGCAAACGGGGGCAACCTATTTTTTAAACGATTTAGACAAAATCATCCTTAAAAACAAATGCTCGAAAATCGGTATAGAAATCCCAAACGATATCAGCTACGGCGAACTTTCGGTGCTAGATGACTACTTGGGCAATATAAAATCAAGCGGCGGTTTGCCTAGCGATTTTAAATTACAAGTATCCGTCACGTTGCAACCGACCAAAAACGAATATCAAAATTTCGGCGTTATGCAAGCTCAAGACGTGATAAATGCCGCACTTTTTATCAAGGCAAATCCGCCGTTTAAAGCCGCGACCGATATAGACGAGCTGCCCGTAGTCCTAGTCGGCAGTTCGCACGGCGCTTGCGACGCATTCGTTATCTAGAAAAATAACAAAGCGATCTATATAATGCTTTATAAACATTATTATTTTTAATAAAAGCCCAATATCAAATAAAATTCCGATTACGATAGGAAAAACGAAGATTACAATTATAAATTTACTAAAACTAAAATTCGCATATCTGGGCGTTCCGCATAAATCAAGCTTTACGGAGTAAAATTGAGACGGAAATATCGCGATACCGATTAATACGCCGGCTAAAATTTCGCTCAAAACGCCCATAGGTACCGGCAAATTCGGCGCAAAAATATAATACAAATAGCACGCAGCGACCAACCGCGCCGCAAAAAATGAAAATGCGATATGAGCCGTAAACATCGCAAATCTAAGAAACTTTTCGCCTTTTGTCGGCATATCTACGCTTAAATTTATCACTTCATTATCTTTACGTTTTTGTTGATTAAAAACTCTTCCAAATTTTTAATATCGCCAGCATTAAATAACGATAAATTAACTCTTGCAAAATAAAATACGGAATCGACGGTTTTTATAATCATATATTTATTTATAATTTTAACATTTATTTTATATTTTATCAATTTCACTTGT
>NZ_CALINL010000326.1 GCF_938045225.1 uncultured Campylobacter sp. | reverse complement strand
CCAAATCGAGAACTTGTAGTAGTCGTTGTTGCCACCGTCGGTGATATAGAAGGACTACAAAGAGAGCTTTTTGTTTCAGCTTGAGGAGCTAAATTTGGACGAGAAGCTCTTTGAAAGCGCTAAAAAGCTTGCGTTAAATTTCGAAAATCTCTCCCAAATGCGCAAAATTCCGCTCTATAATGAAGCGCTCGCCGTCATCAAGAGGCTAAAAAATCCGCCCGCTATAGAGTATATGAGCGAGGCTGCGGCGATCATCCCAGATATCGTCATCGACACGAGCTCTGGCGGTATCGAGGTACGCATCAACGACGACTTTTATCCAGAGATCGTCATCGACGTGGAGGGGCTTGATGAAAAAGAGAGCTTCGTCGCCTCGCGCGTAAAAGAGGCAAAAGACCTCATAGACGCGCTTGATATGCGAAAAGCTACGCTGCGCAAGATCGCCCTTATGCTGGTGGAGTATCAGTATGATTACTTTTTTGGCGGCGACATCAAGCCTATGCGCCTAAAAGACATCGCCGAGGATCTGGGGCGAAACCCGTCGACCATCTCGCGCGGCATCTCAAACAAATACCTCGAATGCTCGCGAGGACTCGTGCCTATAAAGAGCTTTTTCTCCGCTGCGATCGACGAGGACGTCTCAAACAAGGCTATCAAGGACTTCGTAGCAAATTTGGTTCGCAACGAAAATCCTGCCAAGCCGCTTAGCGATCTTAAAATTTTGGAGTTTATAAAGAAGGAATTTAACGTCGAGGTCGTCCGGCGCACGATAACCAAATACCGCCTGGCGCTAAATATCGGTAGCTCCAGCGAGCGTAAAAAGACCTATCTGCTGCAATCCGGTAAGTAAAATTTGACGCTTGGAGCGGGCAAATTTGCCAAGCACGACGCAAATTAGAGCTTAAATTTACAATTCAAGCGGAGTTTTGGCGAGGCTCGTATCGCATTTCCCTTGATTTTTAAGTCTCGAAAATTTAAAATATCCGTATGAAGCGCATATTTTTTATTCTTTTTGTCTTATTTTTAGGCATTGCGAGTACTTATTTGATTGAGGGCATCGCTCCTGGCATGGACAACATCATGGGCGGTTTATTTTTCGGTTTGATTTTGGCTATACCAATTTTTTGGTTATTTCGCTGTTTGGGGCTTATTCCTTGCGATCAAAATATTGAACTAACGCCTATAGATCTATTTTTCGACGATAGCAACGGCGATAGTTACTTTTACGTTTTTAATCTTATTATTTCTTTGATTTTGATGTTACTTATAGGCCCTTATGCGTTAATTATGGCTATAGTTTGCGTGATTTTTCAGGGCACTATTAAACGGTTATTAAAATATATTTTTTATGCTAAAGTCTAAATTTAAATCTTATTCCGCCGCTCACGATTCTAGCTCCTTAAAATAAGGCTTCAAACTCTCGTAGGCGTTTTGGATACGCTGAAACTGCGTTTTGCACTCGTCCAAAAGCTCCGGGCTAAGCGCGGCGTGAAAGTCTGGGTGATAGGCCTTGACGAGCTCCAGATATCGGTTTCGCACCTCCTCAAAGCTATCGTTTTTATCGCACCCAAGCACGGTAAAATGATCCTCGAAAAGGCTAGCAAGCGCGGCAAATTTGGCTTCGTTTTTCTTGGCGCAGATTTTGATCTGTTTTTTAAATTTTTCAAATTCCTCTTCGTTATAGTTAAAGATGATCGAAAATTTCATATATTCGCTTTTGTTAAACAGCTCCTTGCCCTTACTCACCGCGCCGCAGCCCGTTAGTATCACTCTGGCGCCGCGCTTTTTTATGCCGTTTATGTAGCTGCGCGCGCCGCTATCTGCAGAGTTTGTGACCGTGCAAGAGTTTACCACTACGATGTCGGCTTCGTTTTCGTCGCTAACGATATCGTAGTCTTTGACGTAGCTTTTCATCAGCTCGGTGTCGTAGATGTTCGTGCGGCAGCCGAATGTTTTAAAAAATACCTTTTCCCTGCGCGGCTCTTGCGGGGTCAAATTTGAGTTAGGCTTCATGCTTCTCCTCGCCGCCTTCGCCCATCGGCTTTGTTTCGCCTGCTTTTACGCGTCTATCCATGTAAATAGTCTGCGTAGGATAGGCGATCACGATATCGTCGTGACTAGCGATGGCTTCCATTATCTCCGCACTTATCGTGCTTCGCAAAGATAGCGTGGCAAAGGTGTTTGCCATGTACCAGACCGAAATTTTCACGCCGTAAGGCTCGATAAAAGTAAACACGCGCGGCTCGACGTTTGGGGTTTTTATGCTGTATTGATTTCGCAGCTTGCTCATTTGTTTTTTGGCGATTTCCGTGTAGCCTTTGGAGTATTTTCGCGCGATATCCTTGATGATGTGGGCGGCTTTTTTATGGTTAGAATCAAAGCTACAAACCACGTCGATGCCGTCCCAGACGGTCTTCATGCCGTGGTGCGAGTAGTTTGCGATAAGATCGGTGAAGATATAGTTGTTCGGCACGAATATAATGCGCCCCGCTCTGCGGTTTGAGTTTACGGTGACGATTGTGACATCCTCGTAAATAGTCATCCTAAGCAGCGAGATATCGATGATGTCGCCCACGACGTCCTCTCCGTCCTTGCGCACCTTGATGCGGTCGCCGACGTGAAAACTACCGCCAAAAACCACCACCGTCCAGCCGAGCATACTCATAAACATATCTTTCATGGCAATCGCGATACCTGCAGACGCAAAGCCCAGCACCGTGACGAGATAGGTCACGTTTTCGATATAAGCAAAAAGCAAAATCATGATGATGAGCGTGATGTTTACGAGGTTTATAAATTTGTTTGCCGTATAGAGGCGCTCGTTATCCGTGATCGTCTTTTTGATGATAAATTTGAACAAAAACGAAAGCCCGATCACGACGACGATAAATATACCGATATCAAGCGCCTTTTTCATCTGCGCTTTGATATCCTCGCTAGTGCGGTTTATCGCCTCGTTTACGCGCTTTTCATACACGCCGTAGGTTGTTTTTGCGATGTCGGCCGCGGCGTTAAATTCCGCTAGCTCCTGTCTAGCCTCCGCAAGCTCGGCTTGAAAGCGCACATCGTCGCTCAAATTTACGATTTGGGCTAAAATTTGCTCTTTTCTAGCTAGTTCGTCGGTCGTCTTTGAAAGCCCGTCTAGTCGGCGCTTATACTCGTCTTTTTCGCTTCTTAGCTGCTTTATGTGCGAAAAGCCCGAGATCACGGCGACGGGATTGGTTATCTTTTGTAAAATTTCTATCTCGGGAGCCGTTATCATGCTAGAAAACGGCGCTTTTTGAAACTCTCTTAGAAGTTCGATCTGTTCTTTTAGCGTACTTTGTTTTTTTTGTAGCTCAAGCACTTTTTCGGTATTTTTGGCTTGTTTTTTTATCGCCGCTTCGATTTCATCGAGCTCCGCGCTTAGTTTTTGAAAGGTGTTGTAGTTTGAGTAGCGAGTCGCCCAGATGTTATCGGCTAGCTCGTCCTCAATAAAGGCCAAAGACGCGTTTAGCTCGGATAGCTGGGCTTCTTTTGTCGCGTTAAATTCGCTAGGTATATCGTCAAGCGCATAAGCAAAGATCGCAAAAAATAAAATAAATAAAATTTTTCTCATTCAAACTCTCTTAAAACATCCATCACGAGCTCGCGCGGCACGTCTTTTCGTATCTCATATGCGCCGATACCTCGCGGCAGGATAAATTTGATCGCGGAGTTTTCCGCCTTTTTATCAAGGAAAAACGCCTCGTAAAAGCTGCTTGCATTTGGCACCTTGTAGCTTATCGGCAGATCAAATTTAACTAAAAGCTCCGCCACGCGCGCCTTTTGCTCCTCGCTCATGAGGCCTAGTTTCACCGCTAGCGCGTTAGCCATATTCATGCCGATCGCCACCGCCTCGCCGTGTAGATATTTTTTATAGTTCGTTTCGTTTTCTATCACGTGAGCGAAGGTGTGACCGTAGTTTAGCACCGCGCGCACGCCCTTTTCGCGCTCGTCGGCCTCTACGGCGGCAGCTTTTATCTGCACGCAGCGGTAGATCAAATTTTGCAAATTCGCCTCATCCGTCAAATTGGCGCCCTTCATCCACGAAAATAGCTTTTCGTCAAAGGTTATCGCCATCTTTACGGCTTCCGCAAGGCCTGCTACAAATTCGCGCTTTTCAAGCGTTTTTAAAAATTCAGTCTCGCAGTAAACGGCGCTAGGTTGATAAAACGAGCCGATCAGATTTTTACCGAATTTGTTATTTACGCCCGTCTTTCCGCCTACGCTCGCGTCCACTTGCGCTAGCAAAGTAGTCGGGATGTTTATAAATTTGATCCCGCGCTCGAAAATGCTCGCCGCAAAGCCCGCCATATCGCTCACCACTCCGCCGCCAAGCGCGATGATCACGCTACTGCGGTCAAGGCGGCTGACGAAAAGCTGCTCTAAAATCGCCTCTATCGTTTGCATATTTTTATACTCTTCGCCATCGGGGACGCTGATGACGAATTTTTGCGGACAAACTATGCGAGAGAGTAAATTTTGCAGGTAAAGCCCGCCTACCTTTGCGTTGGTCACGATTGCGACTTTAGCGTCAAATTTAAGCTCTTTTAGCTCGTTTATATAGACGCCGTAGCCTGGCTTGCCGTCAAATTTTATATCTATTTTCATCTTATTCTCCGCTTTTATTTTATCCAAAATAGCCTAATTTATCGGTATAAAAATTTGATAGTTATCGCTAAGGCGCGAGTATAGACGATTCATGTCGTTTGAAAACGCCGCAAAGGCGTCTTTTTTACTGATCTTTTTCGTAAACGGCACGAACTGGAGCAAATTTCGCTCTTTTTTTAGCCTTAAAATCGGATTTGAGTTTTTGTCCTCGACGACCTCGATCTTACGCCCGAAAATCTTAGCCAAACTATCAAAATGCTCCTCCATCTCCTCGTCTGCGCCGTTTCGGCCGAAGTGATAAAGCGTTATCGGCATATCAAGCTGCGAGCAGCAGTCCATGATGACGGCCGATTGGCTCTCTATCTCGTCGCCAAAACCGCTACTTAGCACCACGCCTTTTTTGATCTCGTCGATGTCGCTTTTACCGATGGCGGCGACTGGTTTTTTTAGCTCGAAAAGCAGCCTTTTGTGCGCGGCAAAAAATTTATTGTCCGTCACCACAAGCCCGACGTCGTTTTTAAAAACGTCGTCTTTTATCTGCCCTACTCCGCCTCCGAAATAATCAAACATCACCGTCGCCATCTCGTCGTTTACGGATTTTAGCTTTTCGTAGGCTAAATTTAGCGCAGGATTTACGACCTTGACGAAAAGGCGTCTGTTGTTTAGCTTTTCGTGCAGTTTTAAACTCTGCTCAAGCAGCCTTATGCACAGCTTTTCGCCCATCTTTTTCATGTCTAAAAACAGATAAATATTATGCCCAAACGGGTTTGGAAACTGCCCGGTTTCTTTTTTTACGCTTCTAAATACGCTTAAAAGCACGCTTGGTTCGCCCACTATTAGCAAAACGTCGCCCGGCAGGATCATTAAATTAGGCTTTGAAATCATGAAATTTGAGCCCCGATAAATCATCGCGATGCGCCATTTTTTCTGCGTTATGGAGCTGATGTGACGGTACATAAAGGAGCTGCCTACCGGCACTTTTACTTCCATTATCTCGCCCTTGCCAAGGCCTAGGTTGTCGGCTACGACGGGTATGTCCGGTAAAAAGTCCATGAGTCTAGCCGTTAGCACCGCTCGCGCGTCCAAGACCGTTAGGTGCGAGTCGTCCTCCAGTCCGCCAAGCCCCCAAAGATCAAGCATCAAGATTTCCGTTTTTTTGCTGATTTGACGCAGGTTGTTATAGACGCTGACCGTATCAAAGCCGTCTTTTAGCATTATCATAAACTGGCTAAAATAGCCGCTAACTACCTGCTTAAGACGATCAAAACTCGTCGGATCAAAGCGGTAAAAGGTAAAATTTTCTAAATTTTCCCCTCCCAAAATCTCCTCGTCCATAGCGATAACCGTGTAGTGATGAGCGTTATTTCGCGCTACGAATAGTCTTTCTAAGAAATGTTTCGCTACAATGCCGTCCGCAACTATCAAGATATTTTTCATTAAAACTCCAAATTTAAAGGGGCTATTATATCAAAATGACTTTTAGTATAGATAAAACGGACGGTGCGGCGCGCGCGGGCACGCTAACGACCGCTCACTCGACGATCAAAACGCCCGTGTTTATGCCAGTTGGCACCGTCGGCGCCGTAAAGAGCCTAGACGCCGTAGATATGATGCAGATTTTAGACGCCCAAATCATCCTAGGCAACACCTACCACCTCTATCTACGTCCTAGCAGCAAGGTCGTAAAAGAGCTTGGCGGCCTGCACGGCTTTACTAAATTTAACCGCTCGTTTTTAACCGATAGCGGCGGCTTTCAGGCCTTTTCGCTAAGTAAAATCTCAAAGCCCGATGAAAACGGTATCAAATTTAAAAGCCATATAGACGGCAGCGCGCACTATTTCACGCCGCGCTCCGTGCTAGATACCCAGTACGACCTAAACTCCGACATTATGATGATCCTAGACGATCTAGTCGCGCTTCCGGCTGAAAAAAAACGCGTGGAGCTAAGCATAAAACGCACGATAAAATGGGCGCGCGAGGCGATAGATTATCATAAATTTAAGCAAAATAACGGCGAAGGGCTCACGCAAAATATATTCGGCATAATCCAAGGCGGCACGGACGAGGCGGCGCGTAAATTTTGCGCCGAGGCGCTGTGCGAGATGCCCTTTGACGGGCTTGCTATCGGTGGTCTTAGCGTAGGCGAAAGCAACCAAGAGATGTATGACACCGTACAGGCCGTGATGCCATACATCGACGCGGCGCGTCCGCGCTATCTCATGGGCGTAGGCACTCCAGAAGACCTCGTAGAAAACGTGGCTCGCGGCGTGGATATGTTTGACTGCGTGATGCCGACGCGAAACGCTCGTAACGGCACGCTATTTACGAGTTTTGGCAAGATAAATATCAAGTCCGCGAGATTTGCCACCGACTGCGCTCCGATAGATCCTCAGTGCGACTGCTACGCGTGCCGTAACTACTCTCGCGCCTATCTTAGCCACCTATACCGCGCGGGCGAGCTGACGTTTTTCCGCCTAGCGAGCTTGCATAACTTGCATTATTATCTAAATTTGATGCGGCAGATGAGAGAAGCGATAACGGCGGGCGAATTTGAAAAATTTAGGCGAAATTTCTACACCAAACGCGGCAAAGACGCGCCAAGTATATAAGGCAAAACAGTGAGCGAGCGCGATATCTCGGGGTACTTCTACGACGAGGAGTGCGAGTACGTCTATCTCGTCACGGACGGCAGCGAACAAAACTATAAATTTATCTTTAAAGACGACAAAATTTACGCCCGGGACGGCAGCGAGAGCGGCGCGGAGGAGTTTATCCGCGTAGTAAAAAAGATAACGAGCGAGTTTCGCGCCAAGATCGCCGAGCACTCCGCCCAGCTTGAAAGCTACGAGAAAATTTACGCGGGCAAGAGGGATTTTACTAAATTTATCAAAAAGCACGCGGTCTTAAAATACGAAATACGCAAATTTCAAAATAAAATTTCACACTTTTACGAGGCTCTGGCGATCTGTCAAAACGAAAGGCCCGAGCTAAAAAAGCAGCTCAAAAACTACGTCTACGAAGCCGGCGTGCTAAAAAACGCAGCCTGCGAAAACGCCGCTAGGATAGACGATATCTACGCGCATATACAGAGCCTAAAAAACGACAAAATCAACCGAAACATCTACATCCTTACGCTGCTTTCGGCGCTATTTTTGCCGCTAAATTTTATCACGGGATTTTTCGGGATGAACACGAACGGGATGTTTTTAGGCGGCTTTCAAAACGGTACGGCTATCGTCGCCGGATCTATGCTTGCGCTTTTTGCGACGCTGGCGGGACTGTTTTGGCTATATAGTAAAAGACGTGGTTAGGAATCAAAATGAATAAAATTTTACTTTTTGTAACTATTTTGGGCATAAACGCGGCATTTGGCGGGATAATAGAGTGGCAAATGGCCTGCAAAGCAGGAAACGCACAAGCTTGCACGGCGGCAGCGGAGTATTTTTACGGGATGGCTCGCACGGAGGATCACTATAAAAAAGCCGCACAAATGTATAAAATCGCTTGCGATAAAGATGTCGGTGAAGCGTGCAGCGGACTAGGCATACTTTACGCAGAAGGCCAAGGCGTAAAAATGGATACAAAAAAAGCAAGAGAGCTTTTTAAAAAAGCTTGCGATAACGGCGAGAAATCAGGCTGCTACAATTACGAGGAAAGCTTTAAAGAGTAAATTTGACGATTTAAAATTTAACGTAAAAATCGCAAATAAAATTTAGCCTTAGTCGGTGCACAAAATCATCTTAAAAGCCAAGTTGTTATATCTGTAAAATTTAACCCAAAATCAGCACGTTAAATTTGAGCCTCATTAAAAAATAAGCGCAAATTTAACGCACCCAAACCAAAAACGCAAATCAGGTGCGCGACCTAGCCAAATTTA
>NZ_CALINL010000325.1 GCF_938045225.1 uncultured Campylobacter sp. | reverse complement strand
GTGAAGAAGAAAAAAAATTTTTTAAAGAAAAATACAAAGACTACGATATTGAAAGTTTTGGATATAATCATTATTGGGATACAAGCTATGTTTTATTAGTCCAATACTCCTTAATAGACGAAAAAGGTCATCTAGTATTGCCTGAGGATAGAAAGGAAGGAGAGGAGTAGCGTGCCTATCCCTCATAACCGCATAAGCTAGATGACGGAAAGACTATTATAAAATATAGAACGGGATCAAGCGCAGGCGGAGAGACGATAGAGATGGATGCCGTTAAAAAAGCCGGAGATAAAATAGGCAATATAAGCGACGGTCAGTGGAAAGTACATATAAAAGGATGGGAACCGAAATGAAAAAGATTAAAATGATTCATGAATCAGGCGAGCAGCTTTTTACAGAATATGATCGTTTATTTTGTAGACCAATAATTGAAGTATTTTTAAAAGTTATACCTAATACTACGAAGACGGATATCTTAGAACTTCTAGAGCATTGTTGCTTGTGTATGGTTGCATCTGCTCCTAGACACGAATCAGACGAAATGATGCCGCATTTAATAAGTTATGACAACGATGACATAGACTCCCCAAATCCAACCTACATAAGCGAATACATAGGCATAGTAGGAAATCTCTTTCTAGCAGGATACATAGACTTCTTATGCGACTGGGACGACGATTATAAACAAACGGATTATCCTACGAATTTGTCTTACTACGGAAATTCCAAATACGAAGCTTGGGTGTATTTTAGAGATAACTTCTTTTATAAAAAGAAATTTAGTAGAAGCTACGATGAAGATAGAAATAATGAAGAAGGCTACTCCGTCCTATACTCTTGTACCTCTTGGGATAAGCCTGATGACTGGAGTCAATATAATATCCTTGTAGCTCTAACGCCAAAAGGCAAACAATACCTCAATGAAACTCTAGCTCCTAAATTTTACGAAAAGTATAAAGACGTAGAGATCTATCTTGACGATGAAGGCAATATAACAGGAAGCAATGCAGATACTGCGGTAAAAGCTTAAACCTAAACAATGTAAATACAATATGGATAAATTCATAAGCTCGTTTAACGACTTATGCTAAATATGTTAAAAAAGGTATTTACCGATATAAAAAAAGATCAAGAATATATCCTGCAAGAGATGGTAGATGAGCTAAACAGAAGAGATACAGACGGAGTACAGATGTATGTAAAATATAAGCTTGATACCAGACATAGATTAGAGCATTTCTTTGGACAGTGCGTGGTAGAGGTAGGAAGTGGTTTCCATGAACTAACGGAGAGTTTAGATTATAGCGCGAAAGGTCTTATGAGTTTTTCTTACTTTAAAAATCATCCGGATGAAGCTGAGCAATATGGCAGAAAGGAAAAATTTGAAGGAAAGAAAAAAATAATTACTCAAAAAGCTAATCAGGAAATAATAGGCAATATCGTATATGCCGATGAAAATAGACCTAAAGACTTGCGACTGGGCAATGCCCAAGAAGGCGACGGATGGAAGTATAGAGGTAGAGGGATGATACAAATAACCGGTAGAGAAATATATACTGACTTTAATACATTTGCACACGAAGTTAAATTGGTGGGAGATGAAATAAGCTTTGTAGATAATCCAGAACTGGTAGCCGAAAATATAACCTATGCTTTTGTGTCGGATGCATTTTTCTGGATATACAAATATAAAATGGTATATAAAATAGCCGATGAAAGCAAAGCGGACTCAGAAAACGAAGATGTAGTAAATAAAGTAACAAGCATAGTGAATAATAAGGCAGATAGGCAAAAGAGAATAAATTCCTATAAACGTATAAGAGAAGCAAATATATTTAAGAAATTTAAATAAAAGGACAAGAGATGAAATTTAAAATAATATTGTTGACCCTACTTACTAGTTGAAATTTATATGCTTACGAGCCTTTAAGTCCGGCAAGGCTACTAAAAAGGCTAGTAAAAAATTAGAGCAAGTCGATAATAGATTTTAGCCCAATTAAATTTAAGTAGCTATAATACAAACCGACGCTAAAACCAAAGGATACGTAGTGAAATTTACCTTAAGCATATTAGCCCTATTAGCTATAGCATTTTTAGTAGGATGTAGCGCAAAGGATACTAGTAGTAACAACAAACTAAGCAATAGCGAAATAACAAAGCTAGGTAAGAAATACGGAGGGGTGTATGTGTTTAATAAGAAATTCGAAAAGGAAATAGATGATAGGGAGAGGGAGAGAGGGGCGGTTAATAGGCAAATTTTAGATGAAGTATCTCGCATATCAGATAAAGACGAGCGAAATAAAAAGATGAGAAAACTGCTTAAAGAAAGATATTACAATAACCCAAAAATAGCTCAAACCCTCTCCAACGGTAAAAAATACTACACAAGCACTAGATCTTATGAGCAAGATTATAAAAAGGCCGTTAATGTTTCTAAAAAATATATAAACGAGGTCATAAATTTCATAGGACAAGAAGATTATAATAAATTTAAACCCTCTATAGACATAGGATACTTCTACGTGGATAATGACGAAATAGTACCTATAGAGCTTTCTGCAACATATAGCTATCAAGGAACTAAATACGGTTTCTTCGGAGACGAAGGAAGAGGATTTGCTTTATCAAGAGATGAAATATATACCGTAAAAGGCGGAAATAGGTTTTACTTAGAAGATACGGAAAAAAGATAATACTATGAGCGAAATTTCAACCAAAGACCTAATATCTAAATTTAAAGACTATGCAGACATAGCAGACGCTAGCTATGCTATGCTTCACTGGATTAACGAGAATGAAGAAGACGGATGGTTTGATAAATTTA
>NZ_CALINL010000324.1 GCF_938045225.1 uncultured Campylobacter sp. | reverse complement strand
GCGCTCGACGTGCCCGACGGCCACTTTTAAATTTCTCTTTTGCGCTTCATCTAGTAAAATTTGAGCGTCCGCGGCATTTGCGCAAACTGGCTTTTCGATGAGCAAATTTAGTCCCTTTCGCATGCATTTTAGCGCCGCTTCTTTATGTAACGAGGTCGGCGTGGCGATGACGGCGGCGTCTAGATTTTCGCTCTCTAGTATCTCGTCAAGATCAGCGTAAATTTTATGCGCGAAATTTTCCTTGCAAAACGGATCGCAAAGCGCGACTATCTGCACGCCTGCGACGTTTTGTAGCGTGCGGTAGTGGTTTTTGCCCATGACGCCAAGGCCTATGAGCGCAAATTTAAGCATTATTTATAACCTCGATGACATAGTCTTGCTCCTCTTTGGTTACAAACGCAGACATCGGTAGCGCCATTATATCCTGCGCCACCGCTTCGCTCACGGCAAAATCCCCAAGCTTATAGCCAAGATCCTTAAACACCTCTTGCAAATGCAGCGGCACGGGGTAATAAACCCCCGTCGGCACGCCTTTTTGTGCGCAGATCTCTAGCATTTTCGCCCTATCTTTTACGCGGATGCAGTACTGTGCCCACGCCGAGATGTTGCCCTCCGCGACAAAAGGCGTTACGACGCCCTTTAGCTCGCTAGTATATCTCGCCGCGATCTCTTGGCGTTTTGCGATTTCGGCGTCAAGGTACTTTAGCTTGACGTTTAAAATGCCTGCCTGGATGGCGTCGAGTCTGCCGTTTATGCCGACGTATTTATGGATATAGCGCTCGGACTGGCCGTGATTTAGCAGGATGCGTATTTTTTCGTTCAGGGCGTCGTCGTCCGTAAATATCGCTCCGCCGTCGCCGTAGCAACCAAGCGGCTTAGCGGGAAAAAACGAGGTCGTAGCGATGCGCGAGAGGTTGCAGGACTTTACGCCGTTTTGGCTCGCGCCAAAGCTTTGCGCGGCATCTTCTATGACGGTTAGGCCGTGTTTTTGCGAGATGGCATTTATCGCCGTCATATCCGCCGCCTGCCCAAAAAGCGACACCGGCACGATAGCCTTGGTCTTTGGCGTGATCTTTGTTTCGATCAAATTTGGATCGATGTTATACGTCCTCTCGTCGATATCGACGAATACGGGCTTTGCGCCCAGAAACGCTATCATCTCTGCCGTCGCGATAAAGGTAAAAGGCGTTGTGATGACCTCGTCGCCGGGCTTTATATCAAGCGCCATAAAGGCTAGTAGCAACGCATCCGTGCCGCTACTGCAAGCTATAGCATGCTTTGCGCCGCTAAATTTAGCCAGATTTTCCTCCAGCTCGCCGACCTTGCCGCCGATATAGACCGAGCTATCCAGCACCTCTTTGATCTGCTCGTCGATTTCGTTTTTGTATTTTTGATACTGAGCTTGTAAATTTATAAAATTTATCTTCATCTTTGCTCCTATTTTATGGATATTAGTATCTCCTCACCTGCTTCGTCAAGCCTCTTGCCGTTAAAGTGCACCTTGCAAAACTCCACTATCTTGCCGTGAAATTTGGCGTAAATTTCATTCATGCCTAGCTCGCGTCCGTATGCCTCGCAAATTTTCTCGCTATCTACGGCCCCCAGCCACTCCTGCGCCTCGTCGTAGCTTTCAAACTCATATCCCAAAAAGCTCAAAATCCGCAAAGCGTAGCTATCTACGACCATCGCCTCGCGCCCGCACGCATAGCAAAGCACCGCGTCGCAGGTCTCCGCGCCGATGCCTTTTACGCCTAGCAGCCACTCGCGGCTTACGTTTTCTTTGAAATTTTCAAAATCGCCGAATTTTTTAAAAATCGCCTCGCAGAGCGTTTTTAGGCGTTTTGCTTTGGTGTTGTAAAAGCCGCTTGGTTTTATGAGCAAAGCAAGATCGGCCGCGGGCGTTTTTACGATACCTTCCAGGCTCATCAAATTTGCGTTTTTTAGATTATTTAGCGCTTTATCGGCGTTTTTCCAGTTGGTATTTTGTATCAAAACGGCGCCGACCACGACCTCGAAAGTACCTACGTTTGGCCACCACAGAGGGCCATCTGTGTCAGCCTTTACGCCCGCGTTTTTTAGCGCCAAAAAAAGCTGCGTGCTATCCATAGTTTTTCCTTTTTTCTTTGTTTTTAGCAAATTTTACGCCAGACTATTGCTCAAATTTACCTCCAAAACGCCGCCGCGCTTAAATTTGAGTAAAAGCCGTCGCTAGCCTTGCGCGGCTCAAATTTGCGCTCGCTTATGCAAATTTAACCACGCGCTGCACCAAAGGCTCGCTAACTCCGTCTATCACGCGGATCTTAAAGGCATCCGCGCAGCGCCCGCCGTCAAATTCAAACACGACCATCTGAAAAATCCGCCTGCATTTTTCATTTACTTTAAACGAGTGCTTTAGCCCCGTTAAAAAGCTCTTTAAGGGCGCTTCCGCGTCCATGCCGATGACGCCGTCAAACGCTCCGCTAAGACCGACGTCGCTGACATAAGCAGTGCCGCTGACTATTTGCAAATCATCGGTGCCAACGTGCGTGTGAGTGCCGGCTATGGCTCCCACTCGCCCGCAAAATAGCCTAAAAAACGCATTAAGATTAACAAT
>NZ_CALINL010000323.1 GCF_938045225.1 uncultured Campylobacter sp. | reverse complement strand
CAAGCTCGGCGTAGTCGAGATCTTTTAGCTCGTCAGGCTGCATAAACGCGCCGTTTGAGATTATCACGGAGCTTAGTTTTTCGAGGTTGTATTCGCTCTTTGGCTCGCCTGCGTAGATTTCAGCCTGAGCTAGCAGGTGCTCGACAAATTCGGCGCGATTTTGTTTGATTTTTTCGCCGACTTCAAAATTTGGATCAAGCAACTCGTTTCTAAATTTATATACCGTTTTTCTTTGCTCATTTGCGACGTCGTCGTACTCGAGGATATGCTTTCGCGCTTCAAAATGTAGGCTCTCGACCTTTTTTTGCGCGTTTTCGACGGCTCTGGTGACCATTTTCGAGTCGATGCTTTCGCCCTCTTCGATACCAAGGCGCGTCATTATCGCCTTTATGCGGTCGCTACCGAATATTCTAAGCAGATTATCCTCAAGGCTTAGGTAAAAGCGGCTCACTCCCGGATCGCCCTGACGTCCAGAGCGGCCTCGCAGCTGGTTGTCGATACGGCGGCTTTCGTGTCTTTCGGTGCCGATGATGTATAGGCCGCCTAGGTTTCGCACCTCGTCATCGATACGGATATCTACGCCGCGTCCGGCCATATTCGTCGCGATCGTAACCGCGCCGCGAGCGCCGGCTTGAGCGATGATCTCGGCCTCTTTTTCGTGGTTTTTAGCATTTAGCACGGAGTGCGGGATTTTTTCTTTTACTAGTAGGTTATGCAGTTTTTCGCTCTTTTCGATCGAGGCGGTACCCACAAGTACGGGCTGGCCGCGATCGTGAGCCTTTTTTATCTCGTCGATCACGGCCTTAAATTTCTCGTTTTCTGTTTTATAAATGAGATCGTTGTTGTCTTTTCTGATTACCGGTACGTTTGTCGGGATCGAAACGACGTCAAGCTTGTAAATTTGCGAAAACTCGGTCGCCTCAGTTTGAGCCGTACCCGTCATGCCCGATAGTTTTTTGTAAAGCCTAAAGTAGTTTTGGAATGTAATATCGGCTAGCGTTTGGCTCTCTTCTTGGATCTTTACGCCCTCTTTGGCCTCGAGCGCCTGGTGCAAGCCCTCGCTAAATCTTCGACCTTCGCTTAGTCTGCCCGTAAATTCGTCGACGATTACGACTTGACCTTCGCGAACGACGTAATGCACGTCCTTTTCAAAGAGATTGTGCGCTTTTAGAGCTTGGTCTAGGTGGTGGCTCAAAATCGCGTTTTCCATGTCATATAGATTTGCCACGCCAAAAAGCTTTTCAGCCTTTGAGATGCCTTCTTCGGTGATCGCTATCGTGCGGTTTTTCTCATCGACGGTAAAGTCGCCGGTAGCCTTTTCTTGCGGAGTCGCAGGCGGTTCGCCGCGCTTCATCTGGCGCGCGACCTCGTTTGCTTTGATGTAGCCGTCTAGCGTGCGGTTTGTGGGACCAGAGATGATGAGCGGCGTTCTAGCCTCGTCGATGAGGATACTATCGACCTCGTCCACGATGACGAAGTTGTGCTCTCTTTGCACCTTGTCTTTGAAATCCATTTTCATATTGTCGCGTAGGTAGTCAAAGCCGAATTCGTTATTCGTGCCGTATGTGATGTCGCTATCGTATGCGGCTTTACGCGCTGCATCGTCGTATTCGCCGCCTAGTATCACGCCGACGCTAAGGCCTAGAAATTTATAAATTTCGCCCATTTGCGTCGCGTCTCGCTTAGCGAGGTAGTCGTTTACGGTCACGACGTGCACGCCCTTGCCACTCATCGCGTTTAGTACGACGGGCAAGCTTGCCACGAGGGTTTTGCCTTCGCCCGTTTTCATCTCGGCGATCTTGCCGTCGTTTAGCACCATACCGCCGATTAGCTGAACGTCGAAATGGCGCATATTTAGCGTCCTTTTACCGACCTCGCGCACGATAGCAAACACCTCGTCTAGCAGCTCGTCCTGACTCTTTTCTCCGTTTTGTACCTGCGATTTAAATTCGTTAAATTTAGCCTTTAGCTCATCGTCGCTCATCGCTTGATATTTGCCTTCAAGCGAGTTTATGTAGGCGACTCGTTTGAAATATTTTTTTACTTCCCTGTCGTTTTTCGTACCGAATATCTTCTGCATAAACGCCGTTATCATTTTTAGCCTTTTTAAATTTTGTTAAAGCTTGGATTTTAACATTTTATTATTTAAACTTAGCTAGAATTTCGCCCGATAAAGGAAAATATATGAAAAAAATTTTAGCATTTTTGCTCTTTTGCGCCTCGGCTTTCGGAGTTACGTTAAATTTCGTCACGCTTCAAAGCGACTTCGTGCAAACCATCACGAGCGAGAACGAAACGGTCGATTACTACGGTAAATTTTACGCAAAAAGCAACAACCGCGCCTACTGGATCTACGAGCGCCCGACGCCTAAAAAAATCTACTTTGACAAAAACCGCGTCGTCGTGATCGAGGATGCGCTCGAGCAAGCGATCATCTCCAAATTTGAAAAGGCGCCGAATTTGATCGACGTCGTTAGAAACGCGGTTAAGATCACCGACACTCTCTACAAAGCCAAATACGACGGCGTAGAGTATCTAATCACCGTCAAAAACTACATCCCGACAAGGATCGACTACGAGGATAAACTCGGCAATAAAATCAAAATCACGTTAAGCAACACGAAAAAGGATTTTAAGATAAGCGATGATTTGCTGACGCCGGTGATACCGTCGTATTATGACGTCATAAACCAATAAACTCTTTGCAAAAAGTGGCTTGTCTTTTTCCTTCATACTTCGTTGGATTTAAATTTTACTCGGTCACTACCGACCAGGTAGCTCCCGT
>NZ_CALINL010000322.1 GCF_938045225.1 uncultured Campylobacter sp. | reverse complement strand
TCGAACTCATCGTAACTTAATGCTCCTTGTATTTGTATTAAGTTCCGTTGAGCCTTAATTTTTTTGCTACAAAAAATGTGTAATTAATCTGCAATAAAATATTTAGTGCTAAAGTTTTTAAAATCAAAAAATAATCCCAAAAGCTATATCTAAAATTTTATCCCAGGTAAAAAATACAGAAATCGCTCGATTTTTATGATACATATTTTAATGCTTATAAAAATAAGTTAAAAAGTAAAATGCAGACTATTTTTGCCATTTTATATTGAAAACTATAATTTTCAAATAAATATTTATATCTCTTTTGTATTACCTCAATATCTTCAGCAAATACCGAAAACAATGTCTTTTTTAGCGTTTTACCTTTTGAACTAAAACAATTTATCCATCAAATTTCATGCTAAATTTAACGGATAATTTTTATGCTTATTTTGCTAAATATTTTGCTCGTTATCGTATGTTTTTTGGGGCAATTTTTTGAAGTAACTAAGTTGATGAAAAATGCAGGAATAAAATAGAGCTTTTAATTAGCCCTACTTTTTATGCTTTTTAGGATAGTCAAAAAACAGAGCTTTTGCGCCGTGTTCTTTTAGCTCCTTGAAGCTGCCGTCAAATTCGACGCAAAAGATGCCGCATGTGGGTATATTCCCGATCGCAGCATCGCTTAAAAGCTCACAAATTTCAGTTATCGCGTCGTTGTGCGCTATAACAAATACGCTTTGAAATTTGTCGTCAAATTCCCTTATAAAGGCTAAAAGCTCGTGTGTTTGCGCGCCGTATAGCTCGTCTTTAAATTTGATTTTTTTCTTAAATTTGATCGCTTCGGCTAGCTTTTGAGCCGTTTTAGTACAGCGTTTGGCAGAGCTTGAAAATATCGCATCCGCCCTCACCTCGTGCTTTTTTAGCCGTTCGCATATCAGAGCCAGATCCTTTTTGCCTCGCTCGCTTAGGTCGCGCTCAAAGTCGCTACCCTCACCCTCATCTACGGCTTTTGCGTGCCTGATAAAGTAGATTTTTTTCATTTTATTCCGCCTTTCCGGCTTTTGCTATATTTTTTATATGCTCGATTTCCTCCTCGCTAAAGCCTGATTTTAGGCGCGCGCTCACGTTTAATTCGCGAGACTGCAAAAATGCTTTAGGGTAGATTTTTTGCACGATTTGCGCGTATATTTCGGGGCTTACGCCCTCTTTTTCGCAGGCAAATTTAAACCAACGATCGCCCTTTGAGACGTGCGAGATTTCCTCATCTAAAATGACTTGCAAAATTTCGCAAAGTTGCGCCTTTCCCTCGTCTTTTTCGCGCTCGGTTTCCAGCTTTTTTAGCATAAAAGCGTTTGCGTCAAGGCCGTTTGCCTCCATGTATCTAGGCAGCACCGCCATGCGCTCAAGCAGCGACGCGGAGGTATTTTGCAAAGCGATAAAAAGCCCGTCGTGTACGGCAAAATCGCCGTATTTCACGTCAAATTTAGCCATGTGCTCCTCAATCATCTTAAAGTGCCTGATCTCATCCTGCACGACCTCTAGCCAGTCGTCATAGTAGGCTTTTGGCAGCGCGCGGAAGCGATACGCCGCATCTAGCGCGATATCTACGGCGCTGTATTCGATGTGTGCGATCGAGTGCAGGAAGGCTTTTTGTTTGTCCGCTTGCTTTTTGCCGCCGATTTCTCTCATCGCTACAACCTCGCAAAATGCCGCGTAGCTTGGACGTTCGAGCTGTTTTATCTCGTCAAATTTACCGCCCTCTTCTATTTGCGCGTCAAATTTACCAGCCTTGTATTCGGCGTAAAATCGTTTAAATTTGTCAAATTTAAGCTCCTTGTCGCCGCACTCTAAAATTTCCCAAATTTGATCGAAAAATCTCATTTTATCACCTTAAATTTTACCCCGAAATATCCTAAAGCAAAGCCGATAATATGCGCGTACCAGGCGACGTTTACGCCCATGGCTACGGGGGCGAAGCTCATTAGCAAGATAGCGATTATTAGCCCTTTTCTACTACTCGCGTCCAAAAATGCCAAAACGCCTAGTAGCAAGCTGATTGCGCCGCTAGCTCCGACTAAATTTATAAAAATTCCGTTAGTTTTAAACATAACATAAATATAAATAAAACTAAGCAGCGAGGTCAAAACGCCTCCGACGCAGTAAACGACGGCGAATTTTTCGCTACCGTAGTACCGCTCAAGAAGCGAGCCAAACTGATACAAAACCGCCATATTCATCAGCAGATGGGCTAAATTTGCATGCATAAACATCGAGGTTGCGGGCTGCCATACGAAAAGCCCGTCTATAAAAAACATATTTAGCCCAAGCATCGCGTTAGTGCCGCAAATGCCGCAGTAAACGGCAAAAAATATTAGACAATTTAGCGCGATGAGCGATATCGTAGCTTTCAAAAACGGCTCCTTTTTAAAGGCTTTATCATATAAAATTTAGACATAAATTTAGCTAAAAACTAACCTTGCCAAAGCCGGCGAATCTGTTTGACGTTAGGCAGTTAGCGTCGCCGCCCTTGCACGCTACGATGTAGGAATTCACCTCTTTGCCGCCTATTTTGTGGCTATTTTTTTGAAATAGATTTATAAATCCGCTTTTGTTTTTGCCTCTGGTATTATGCATAAATCTTATAGTTCCGTCGTCCTCTATGCGGTCTATGATGCCAAGGTGAGTTATGATTTGCTTGTTTTTGCCTTTGGTTTGGCTTGTGGTGTTGTTAAAAAACACCAAATCTCCGAGCTTCGGGCTTGTTTGCGAGATCAAATTTCGTTTTTTGTAAAGATTATAAATAGCTTGCGATTTCGATCCTTGTTCGCCGTAAAATTTGAGTAAATTTGTCTCGGAAAAGTAAAGGTTATTTATGTTTTTATTTACGAGCGAGACGAAGCCCGAGCAGTCTCCGCCGTCTTTTTTGCCCAAAAATCCTTGCATAAAATTTGAAAGCGCGATGCCGCCAAGGTCGTTAAACACGTCTTGCTGCGAGTTTAAAAATCTAGCATTTAAGATCTGTCCGCTTTGATCGGTTGGGTAAATTTTGGGCGCATCGTTCGCGCATCCGCTAAAAATCAAAGCCGCAATCGACGCAAGCGGTAAAAAAATCGTAAAATTCATTTTGTTATCCTATTTTTTTATCTAAGGCAGCTTTTTGAGGTAAATTTTGAGTGCCGGAAACGAGCCGCCTAAAAGTAAAATTAT
>NZ_CALINL010000321.1 GCF_938045225.1 uncultured Campylobacter sp. | reverse complement strand
GTTCTTCAACCGGACTCTCAAAGGCCAAGTCCATACGACTAATAAATTCACTGGACTGGTCGCGGGCTGCGCTACGATGGTGGTTTTAAAGCTATTTTTTATGTGGCTTTTTAAAATTTACAAGGTGCCGTGGAGATTTTTCGGACTAAACGAAGCGAGGAAAATTTTCCTCGTTCATCTTTGCGCGATAGTTTGCTTTTGGATCGTTTATTTTGCGATGCCGGCCGTTTTCAACCCGTTTCCGCGAAGCGTGGTTTTTATAGACTTTATCATCTCGTGTCTGCTAATAGGAAATTTAAGGATCGCCAAACGTATGTTTTTAGACTTTTCTAAAAAGCCGCACACTGGCGAGCCTTGCGTCGTTATCGGCGCTACGTCAAAGGCGCTTCACGTTTTAAAAGGGCTTAGGCAGGGCTATATCGATCTATATGCCGTGGGCGTGGTAGACGGCAGGAGCGATCTAGTCGGCACTTACTGCGACGGATTTTTAGTGCAGCCAAAGAGCCAAATCTCAAATTTGATCAAAGAGTACAACGTAAAAACCGCTATCATCGCGCTAGCGCTCGGTCAAGACGAGCTAGCCGAGCTTTTTGACGAGCTTACGGCTTACGGTATTCGCGATATCAAGATTTTTTCTATGTTTGGCACCGGCAAGGACGCTATCAAAGATATCTCGATCGAGGATCTGCTAGCTAGAAAGCCAAAAGACCTAGATAGTAGCGCGGTGGAGAAATTTTTAGGCGGTAAGGTCGTTTTAGTCACGGGAGCCGGCGGCAGTATCGGTAGCGAAATTTGCAAGCAGTGCCTCAAATTTGGCGTTAGCAAGCTAATCATGATCGATCACAGCGAGTTTAATCTCTATAAGATCGGCGAGATAACCCACAGCGACAAAACCGTGAGCAAGATGATAAATATCGTAAATGAAGCCGACTTGCGCGCGGTGTTTGAGGAGTTTAAGCCGCAGATCGCGATCCATGCCGCAGCCTATAAGCACGTGCCGCTTTGCGAAGCAAACCCGAAAGCAGCGGTCGTAAATAACATAATCGGCACTAAAATTTTGATCGATTTATCTATCGAATACGGCGTTAGCAAGGTCGTGATGATATCGTCCGATAAGGCCGTGCGCCCGACGAATATCATGGGTGCGACTAAACGCGTGTGCGAGCTTTACGCGCTAAACTCGAATTTGCCTGCTAAAACCGAGATCGTCGCGGTGCGCTTCGGTAACGTCCTAGGCTCAAGCGGTAGCGTAATACCGAAATTTAAAGAACAAATCAAAAGTAATAAACCGCTCACCGTCACGCATCCTGATATCACGAGGTACTTTATGCTAGTGTCCGAGGCCTGTCAGCTCGTGCTTCAGGCTGCCTCGATCGCAAAGGGCGGCGAGCTTTTCGTGCTTGATA
>NZ_CALINL010000320.1 GCF_938045225.1 uncultured Campylobacter sp. | reverse complement strand
TTTAAAAAGTCATACAAAGGACACATTGAGGACACAAAAGGCCATTATAATTCTCCAAAAAATAAAGGAGAAAAAGATGAAAGATTCTGCAGTAACTCACGTAACTATGGCTATCGGAGCCGTGCTTTGGGGCTGTCTAACCGCAGCGGTGGTTTTATTTTAACGGGTAAAAAAACGTAAAAACAAAAATCTACGGACGAGTATCCAGGCGATATCTCGTCCTTCTTCTAAAACAAATTTAACCGCGATCCCGCACCGCTCTAAAAACTCGGTTTTTCTAGTTGCTCAAATTTATGTGGTTTGTTAAATTTCCCTCTCGGTGCGCCTGTTTTTATACTAAATTTAAAATTTGACTCGCAAGCCGAACCGTTTAAATTTAACCTTAAATTTGCCCGCACCGACCGCTACCTGTCGCGCTTTGTTTGATTGTTTATTTAGCTTATTTTGGATAAAATCGCCCAAATTTAATCTTAAGGCAAATCATGAAACAAGCAAAAGTCTGGAAATTCGGCGACAATATCGACACCGACATCATCATAGCCGCGCGCTATCTCAACACATCCGACGAAAAAATCTTGGCCACTCATATCATGGAGGACGCAGATCCCGAGTTTAGCAAAAAAATCTCTGCGGGCGACGTCATCGTAGCTGGCGAAAATTTTGGCTGCGGTAGCTCGCGTGAGCACGCTCCTTTGGCGCTTAAGGCCGCAGGCATCGGCGCGGTGATAGCCAAGAGCTTTGCTAGGATTTTTTATAGAAATAGCTTTAACACAGGGCTTTTGATACTAGAAATCAAAGAAACAGACGAGATAAATGCAGGCGACGAGCTAAAAATCGACGTGGATAACGGCGCGGTCGTAAATTTAACGAGCGGCAAAGAGTATAAATTTAGCCCGATACCGCCGTTTATGCAAGAGCTTTTAAAAAGCGGCGGCCTCATAGAATACGCGAAAACAAGGATATAAAATGGCCAAAATTTATAACATAGCGGTGATAAAGGGCGACGGCATAGGCCCTGAGATAGTGGACGAGGCGATAAAGGCGCTGGATGCGGCTAGCGCGGAGTTTGGTTTCGAGCTTAACTATAACTACTACCTGATGGGCGGCGCTGCGATCGATGTGTTTGGCGAGCCTTTGCCTAGCGAGACGCTAAACGGTGCGCTAAACTCGGACGCTGTGCTTTTTGGTGCTATAGGCGGGCCTAAATGGGATGGCTTGCCGCGTCATCTGCGCCCTGAAAGCGGGCTTTTGAAGCTGCGAAAAGAGCTTGGCGCGTATGCAAATTTGCGCCCGGCGATGATATTTGACGAGCTGGTGGATGCTAGCACGCTAAAGCCGTCAGTCCTTCAGGGCGTCGATTTTATCGTGGTTCGCGAGCTAACGGGTGGGATATACTTCGGTCAGCC
>NZ_CALINL010000319.1 GCF_938045225.1 uncultured Campylobacter sp. | reverse complement strand
ATCGAACTCATCGTAACTTAATGCTCCTTGTATTTGTATTAAGTTCCGTTGAGCCAAACTTAATATTCACCATACTTTAATATTCTATGAAATCATTTTAAATAAGCATATTTCTCATTTTTAAAAGCAAATCATGTAAGTTTATATAATGAAATACTTTGCGAAATAGTGATACCGAAACCTATTTAAACAATCGCAATAATTGCAACATAAAGTTGCAATAAACAATTATAATTCATAATCCCTGTTTTATTTTGCAAAGGCTCTATTGTAATCAAGTGGTAATTTAAAACAATAAATATGACCTATATTTATTGGTTCAAGATAAATTAAAAACTTTCAAAGGAGCTTTCTCAAAGAGAGTCCGTCTTATTAGTATCAAACGAAGTACGGCTAAGCACGAAAGCGAATTAGACATAAACGTAATTTATTTTGATTGCTGAAAAGTCTATGCTTGATTGGTAAATTACGGAGACCAAAGCACACTGCAGGGTAAAACACTCAAAGAATAAATTCGCTAACAGTAAAAACTATATCAATAGCATTGAGAATTTCTGGGGTTATGCTAAATGTAGATTATCTAAATTTAAAGGTATTAAGAAAGAGAATTTCTTGTTGTACTAAAAGGAATGCACTCTGCTCTACTTCTTGTTTGTAGTTTCTTAAGATGCAGTCACGAGCGAAGCGAAGTAGGGTTTAGATATAATAACAGTAAAGATACAAAACAAACAAAGCGCTCACGAAGCGATGTTTCTATAAAAGAACTCTATCAAATTCTACCACAACCGATAAGAGAGAATCCGCTTAGCTTATCTTAAGTTAAAAAATATAACAACATTGATAACTATAAATTAAAATAAGATAATCAGTTTTGACCAAGGATTTTTAATAATATAAATATAAAAAGAAGGCAAAAGCCTAAAATTAGACTTTTGCAAGGAATAAAATTACTTTTTAAGCTCTTTAATGCGAGCGGCTTTACCGCGTCTATCACGTAGATAAAATAGCTTAGCACGGCGAACGCGACCTTGTCTTAGAACGGTTATACTCTCTAGGCTTTCGCTATAGATAGGGAAAATTCTCTCTACGCCTACGCTATTTGCGCCGATTTTTCTGATGATAAATGTTTCGCCAGTTCCGCTTCCGCGTCTTGCTATACAGATACCTTCAAAATTTTGAATTCTCGTTTTATCGCCCTCTTTGATGCGGATAGCTATACGCAAAGTATCTCCAGCACGAAAATCAGGCACAGACTTTTGGGCTATTTGAGTTTGTTCAAATGCCTCTATATACTTGTTTCTCATATTTTTTCCTTAGTCGGCGGCTCAAATTTTCGGTATAAATCCGGACGAAAAAACCTAGTTTTTAAGAACGCCATATTATTTTTCAAAGCTCTGATTTTAGCATGGTCTCCCTTTAAAAACGCTGAAACCACACCAGAACCTTTGTAATTACTGGGTTTCGTAAAAGATGGAGCCTCAAGTAAATTCCCTTCAAAACTCTCAATTTCAAGACTTTGATTATTTCCCAAAACGCCGTCAATATTGCGAGAAATCGCGTCGGCAATGCAAAGCGCCGCCAATTCTCCTCCGGTCATCACAAAGTCGCCGATACAAAAAATTTCATCTGCGTATTTTTCTACTATTCGCTCATCTATACCCTCATATCTACCGCAAACCAGACAAATATGTTCTTTTTTTGCCAAACGCCTAGCATCGTTTTGGATAAATTTTTTCCCGGCGGGCGCAAGAAAAATAGTATGGGGTTTTGGCTTATTTTTTAGTAAAAATTTTAAAGTATCATCAAGAGGCTGGCACGTCATGAGCAATCCTGCGCCGCCTCCAACCATATAGTCATCTACCTTTTTATGCTTATCGGTGCTAAAATCCCTAGGATTTAAAAAATCAATTGAGACGAGCTTTTCTTTTACAGCACGACTCAAAATACTATCTTCAAAATAAGGTCGCACAAGGCTTTTAAAAAGCGTAACAAAGGTAAATTTCATCAGGAATTTTCTAAAATTAAGATAGCATTTTTGGTGTAAATTTTTTTATTTTCCACATCGACTTTTTCTATATAAACGTCGATATACGGAATGTAAAAACTTTTTTCCAACCCTTTGGCAATCAAATTTTCATCGGTTTTTACTAAAAATAGATGATTTGCGCCGACTTCGTCTATATCCTTTACTTCGCCGAGCCTTTGGTTATTTTCGTAAATTTCGCAACCGATGACATCAAAATAGAAAAATTCGCCCTTTTTTAGTTTGCAGTTTTTTCTAGTTTCTTCTTTTGTGGTGTAGATTGTTTTATTGGTGAGAGTTTTTGCGCTATCTATATCCTCAAAACCGCAAAAAGAGATCGTATCGTTTGTATGATTGTAGCTTTTTACGACAAGTTCTTTACCGTCTTTATCGTAAAATATAGCATTTTTTTTAAACTGATTAGGAAAGTCGCCCTTATTATAAAGCTTGACAAATCCTTTTAATCCTACCGTTTTGCCAAGCAGTGCGACTTCTACAAGCTCACTCAAGAGGTTTTACCGTAACGCGGTACGATGTCGCATCTTTGGCTTTATAGCCTACTATTACGGTCTTTATCGCGTTTATCATCCTGCCGTCTTTGCCGATAAGCTTGCCCGTATCGACTTTATCGGCGTAGATTATCAACTCGGCAAAATTTTCGCCAAGCTCGAATCGCTCGAGTTTCACTTTATCTGGAAAATCAGCGATAAGCTTAGCGTATTCAAGTAAAAAATTTTCTACCATTTTTTAATTATTTGCTAGTTATTTTTGCAACCCTATCGCTAAGTTTCGCACCGACGCCTTTCCAATAAGCCAAACGCTCAGCGTCAAATTTTACTACCTCAGGCTCAACCATAGGGTTGTAGTAACCGATCGACTCTATCCAGCCGCCGTCTCTTCTTTTTCTGCTATCCGTTACGACTATACGATAAAAAGGTTTTTTCTTGCGTCCCATTCTCGTTAGTCTTACTACTGTTGCCATTATATTTCTCCTTCTGTTTTTTTAAATAGGCTTAAATTTAGATACGCTCGTAACCAAATTTAAGCCCTTTAATTAGGGCGAGAGTTTTTGGCTTGGTTAAGTAAATTTCCAAGCCCTTTTAGACCTTCTTTACCAGAAAACCTCTTTGCTATTTTTGATGCGTTTTCAAACTGTTTCAAAAAGCGATTTACCTCTACTTGAGATAGTCCAGATCCCGCAGCCAAACGTCTTTTTCGGCTGTTGTTTAGCAAATCAGGATTCTCGCGTTCTTTTTGCGTCATCGAATTTATCATAGCTTTGATATGTAGAATTTCCTTCGAGTTATCGAGATCTATATCTTTTATCTGATTTGCCACGCTTGAGAGCCCCGGTATCATACCGATTAAGCTTTTCATATTTCCAAGCTTTTTGACGCTTTCCATTTGCGATAAAAAGTCGTTAAAGTTAAACTGTCCTCTTTTAATCTTTTTATTTATTCTTTTGGCTTCTTGCTCGTCTATCACGGCGCTAGTTTTTTCAACCAACGTCGCCAAGTCGCCCTCGCCCATTATGCGGCTCACGATACGCTCGGGAATAAAGCTCTCCATATCGCCGACTTTTTCGCCGATGCCCACAAATCTAAGCGGTATATTTAGCTGCTTGGCTATACCGATAGCTACGCCGCCTTTACTATCCGAGTCAAATTTGCTTAGCACCACTCCGCTTATTTTTAGCGCATCATTAAACGTGCTTGCCGTTTTTACACCGTCTTGTCCGCTCATGGCGTCTGCTACGTAGAAAATTTCATGCGGTTCAAGCACTGATTTGATATCTTTTATCTGTTTCATCAAAGCTTCATCTATAGCTAGGCGTCCTGCAGTATCCACTAAAAGTACGTCGTAAAGCCCGCTTTTTGCTTTAGCTAGCGCCTGCTTGGCTACATTTAGCGGATCGGTTTCATTTTCTATGCTAAAAAGTTCTATTTCATTTGCTTTGCAAAGCTGGCGAAGCTGCTCTACGGCTGCCAAGCGTTGCAAATCGCACGCCGCGACCAAAACTTTTTTCTTTCTAAGTTTTAGATAATTAGCTAGCTTTATCGTCGTAGTGGTTTTTCCGCTACCTTGCAAGCCAGCCATTAGCACGATCGTAGGAGCTACGGGTGCAAAGACAAAGCCCTGATTGCCTGGCGCGGTTAAAACCTTCGTCAAATTTGACTTTATAGCGTCCAAAAACTGCTTTTGGCCTATCCCGCTTTGCTTTAGATCGGCCTCTATGAGGGCTAGCAATTCTTTGGTAACTTTGTGATGAACGTCGGCTTTTAGTAGTGCTTTTTTAAGCACGTCAAGCGCGTTATTTAGCGCTTTTTCATCGTCTACGAAACGAATTTTACTAACGGCTAAACGAAACGACTCGCTGATTTGTTCAAACACATTCTACCTTTTATTTACATTTATAGCTAAAGCGCTTATTTTATTAAATTTAAGCTTTATTGCTCTTTAAATCTCAAAATTTCTTGAAATTTCAAAACCGAGCCTATTAAAATCACTGCTCAAATTTGACCTAAATTTATACCCTAAAAGCTCGATTTTGTAAGCATGTAGATACATTCTTGCGGATTTATTTTTAGCGTATTTTTCATCGCCGACGATCCCGTATCCCGCGTGATTTAGATGCACTCTGATTTGGTGCGTTCTGCCGGTTTTTATCTCGACTTTTACGAGACTTTTTTTGCCTGCGACCATCACGGGCGTCACGTGCGAAAACGCCTCTTTGCCGTTTGGCGAGATCTTAGAAAACGCTCCGCCTTTGTTTTTTAGCGTAATTATTGGTTCGTTTACGCTAAATTCCTCGCTCACGATACCCTTGACCGCCGCGACGTACTCTTTTTTTACGCGGCAGTTTTTAAACTCCTCGATCGCTTTTTTTTGAAATTCCTCGTTTTTTACAAGCAAAAGCACGCCGCTAGTTTCCTTATCAAGCCTGTGAAGAAGCGGAAATTTATAAGTTTCGCTCACTTTTTCCGAGGTTAAAAATGCCGGTTTATCAACCGCGATTAGGTTTTCATCCTCGAAAATCACGCTTGGGCGCGGTAGTTTTTGCACGTTAAATTTAGTCGCCGCGCTCATCATCGCGCGCGCCACGGCGATCCTCTGTCCTTTGGCGCTAACTAGCCCCGCGTCGATTAGTTCCTTTGCCTCGTTGTTTGAGATACCTTCCTGAATCGCCAGCAGTTTATAGGCTTTTTCTTCTTTCATAAATTTTCCTCAATATCTTTTAAAATCTCGCTTGCATCGCCTTTGGCAGCTATTTTTGCTTTTGGTAAATTTTGCTTTAAAAGCGAACTTATCTCGCCCGCTTTTGCAAAATTTATCCCCTCAACCGCGCCGTACAAGGCTTTTTGATTAAATATAAACTCCCCGCTTATCACCGCGTTTTCAAACTGCGCCGCCTCGATCGGATTGTGTCCGCCAACGTTTGGCACGAAGCTACCGCCAAGCACGACGACGTCGCTAAATTTATAAATATTTACCAGCTCACCCATCGTATCGACCAGCACGCACTGCGCGTCAAAGTTTTTAGTTTCGCTAAATTTAGCAAAACTAAGTCCGTTTTTTACGGCAAATTTAACCAAAATCTCGCCCGCCTCGCAAAATCTCTCAGGATGACGCGGCACGAGTATCAGCTTATCGTTTGCGCTCAAATTTAACTCTCGCAAGATCAGCTCCTCTTCGCCCGCATGAGTGCTTGCTAGCACAATCACGCGCTCTTTTGGTTTGGCGTAAATTTTACTCGGGCTTGGCAAAAAGGCTGATTTTATATTGCCGCTAACGACGATATTTTTGGCGCCGAGCCGCCCTAGACGCTGTTTATCTAGATCGCTTTGGGCATAAATTTTATCTACAAATTTAAACAAATATCTGTAAAAAAAGCTAAATTTTAGATAGCTTTTGTAGCTCCTATCAGAAATCCTGGCGTTTATCAAAATAACGCGAGAGCATTTAAATTTAGCCCAAAAGACAAGCCCTAGCCAAAGCTCGGCCTCAAAAATGACCGTGATTTTAGCAGGCTTTAGCCAAAACGGCAGAAATATCTCAAACGGCAAAAAGCGCGTATTTGGCGTGATTTTTTTCGCCTCGTCAAAACCGGTTTTGGTTACGACCGAGACTGCGGCCGCGTCTTTAAATCTATTAACTAGCGGCGCGATAGAACGCACCTCGCCGAAACTGCACGCGTGAAAATGCACGCGGGAGGCGTCAAATTTGGGATTTTTAAACAAAAAAAATCTAGCGGGAATCGAGGCTCTGTACTTTTTCTTAAAAGCTAAAATCGCAAGCGGTAAAGCCCCCAAGGCAAACGCCGCGAGGACTAAAACGTAATAAATTATTATCAAATTTAAAGGCTAGTTCGCCGCTTCTTTGTATAAAATTCGGCCGCAGTGAGGGCAGGTCACGATGTCTTCGCCCTTGATGACGGCAGAATAAGTCTTGTCGTTTATCTGCATAAAGCAGCCGTAGCAGGCCTGTTTTTTGACCGGCACGACGGCGGTGTTGTGCGCCCATTTGCGGATCTTCTCGTAAAAGGTCAAGATTTTTTGATTCATCTCGCCGACTAGCTTGTTTTTCTTAGCGTATATTTCACCTCTTTGCTGTTCGATAGCGCCGACCTCGGCCGAGATTTCGCTCTCGATTTTGGTCAAATTTTCGCCTAGTTCAGCAGCCTTCGCCTCAAGCTCGCTTTTTAGCGCATTTTTGCTATCTATGATTTTTTCTAGTCTTTCGACCTCTTCGTTTGCCGCTTCTAGCTGCTCTTTAGCCAGCTCGTCTTCTAGCTGAAGCGCCTTTATCTCTTTTTCGGTTTTTGCCGCGCCGCTTTTTTTGGCGACGTCTTTTATTTTTGCGCTAAATTCGGCTATGTGCGCGTTGGTTTGAGATTTTTGATTTTTTAGCTCGGTCACGCTCGTAGCCGCTTCCTCGATCTGCGCTAAAATCGCCGCCCGCTCGTCCTTGGTCGCTTTTAAAACGCTTTGAACCTTCTCAAGGCGCGGGGTAAAATCGTCGATGTCTTTATCTATGGCTGAGAGCTCGACTAGCTGTTCTAAATATTTATTCATCTTTTTCCTTTAACTGTATGAAAACGGGTTTTTTGAGTTGGATATTATAGTAGGAATCGGCAAAATTTGCAAATATTTTGCAAGCGACTCCCCAAAATACCGCTCGCTCTCGAAGTGCCCGATGTCTAGCATAGTAAGATTATTTTGCGCGGCGCTCATGGCTTGGTGGTACTTTAGATCGCCCGTTAAAAACAGGTCCGCTTTAACGATATCTATCAAATCGCCGCCGCTTCCCGTACAAAACGCAAGACGCTTTATCTGCGCATTGGGGTCAAATTTTCGCCCTTTACAAACCCTTAAATGACTCAAATTTAGCTTTGTTTTTACTCTCTCGCAAAGCTCGTCAAAGCTCAAATTTACATCCGCATAAAGCAAAAATCCATCGCGCTCCTTTGGCGTAAAGCCCAAAATTTCGCTTAGCACGTACTCGTTTAGGTGGCTTAGATCATAGTTCGTGTGCATCGCGATTAAGCTTAAATTTTTAGCCATCATTTTTGCGATTAGGCTACTTGGATATTTGTCCCAATTTAGCGATTTTAGCCCCTTAAAAATGAGCGGATGATGCGTGATGATGAGCGAGTTTGGCTGCGCTTCGTCCAAAAGCTCGTCGTCGACGTCAAGGCTAAGGTAAACGCGCTCTACGCTAGCCTCCGAGCCCACGAGTAGTCCGCTGTTATCCCACTCCTCTTGGCTCGCAAACGGGCTAATCTCGTCTAAAATTTTATAAATTTCGCCGATTTTCATCAAATTTTATTCGCCCTTCGCGTCGTTCGCGGCATCGATGCTGGCTTTATACGTTAGCGCGCACTCTTTGGCTAGCTCGCGAATTTTTAAGATGTAGTCTTGTCTTTGCGTTACGCTGATCGCTCCGCGCGCGTCAAGGACGTTAAACGTATGCGCCGCAAGCATGCAGTAATCATACGCCGGCAGTGAAATTTTAGCCTCCAAGCAACGTTTACACTCATTAAATGCGTTTTCAAACTGGTTAAAAAGCATATCAACATTTGCCACTTCAAAGTTGTATTTACTCCACTCATACTCGCCCTGCTTATGCACGTCGGCGTAGGTCACGATGTTGCCGCCTCTATCCTCCCAAACGATATCGTAGACGCTATTTACGTCCTGTAGGTACATCGCAAGGCGCTCGAGTCCGTAGGTGATCTCAGCCGAAACCAGCTCGCACGCGATGCCGCCAACTTGCTGGAAATACGTAAACTGAGTTACTTCCATGCCGTCTAGCCAGACCTCCCAGCCAAGTCCCCAAGCGCCTAGCGTCGGGCTCTCCCAGTTGTCTTCGACAAAGCGGATGTCGTGATTTTTCAAATTTAACCCAAGCTTTTCGAGGCTTTTTAGGTAAAGCTCTTGGATATTTTCTGGACTTGGTTTTATGAGCACTTGAAACTGATAGTAAGCGCCAAGGCGGTTTGGGTTTTCGCCGTATCTGCCGTCAGTCGGACGGCGGCTTGGAGCTACGTATGCGGTCGCCCACGGCTTTGGTCCAAGACTTCTTAAAAATGTCGCTTGGTGATATGTGCCCGCACCTGCTGGCATATCATATGGCTGAAGTATGACGCAGCCTTGCTCTTGCCAATAGTTTTGAAGCGTTAGTATTATTTGTGAAAATGTCATTTTTTGCCTTTTGTTTTATTGATATATAAATTTCTATTTGTCTTAAAGTTGGTTTTACGACTCTTTTGGCTCACTCATAAATTTAGACCATAAAGCTGGGATTTTACCCTCATCGCCTATCTCGTCTTCATTTTTAGTACGAGTTTTTACTCCGTAAATTTCAAAGCTATCCTCTAAATTTATAATCTTCATAAACTACTTTTGTCCGTTAAAATTTTCGACCGCTTGGTTCCACATGAGCTTGTATTTTCGTTTTAAAAATTCAACTTCATCTTGTGAAATTTTAAGCTGTTTTGTAAGTGTTTCGACCGTGCGGCGATCCTCGTCGTAGAGCTCTTGCATCGAGATTAGCGCCTCTTTTAAAAATTTATTTTCGTTGCGCAGGGTCTCTAATGTCTCGTCTTTGGCGTCGAGTACCTTTTCGTGCAAATTTAATATCGTACCAATCGTCTTTTCTACAAAGCTAAAGCCATCGGCACCGATCTGGGGCGCAGGTACGGCCACGACGCTAGGCACCACGCTCATCGTGCCCTGACTAGCCTCTATGAAGATCTCGCCGCCCTCTTCTTTCGTATTTAGCACGCCGCGATTTATCATCCCCTCGATTACCTCGCGCTCTAGGTGCACGAGCTTGCAAAATTCGTCTATACTTAAGTATGTCTGCATATTTGCTCCTTTAGGCGAGTAAAACTTCCACCTTCGCCGAGTCTTCTTCTACCTGCTTGGCTTTGGCTGCTCGGTCGGCTTTTAATGTCTCGTCTAGATTTTGGTCGTTTAGAGCCAAAATTTGTAGCGCCAAATACGCCGCGTTTACCGCACCCGCCTTACCGATCGCCACGGTACCCACAGGCATGCCGCCGGGCATCTGGACTGTCGAATAAAGCGCGTCCACGCCGCTAAGCGCGGAGCCTGCCATCGGTATGCCGATCACGGGACGAGTGGTGTTTGCTGCGATAGCACCCGCCAAGTGCGCCGCCATGCCGGCTGCCGCGATGAACACCTGCGCGCCCTTTTCCTCGGCTGCGGCGACGTATTCGCTCGTTCGCTTCGGGCTTCTGTGTGCCGAGCTGATGATTAGCTCATAAGGGACGTTAAATTTTTCAAGCACCTTTGCCGCCTCGCTAACTACGTCGTAGTCGCTCTTGCTTCCCATTATTATAGATACGAATTTCATTTTATTTCCTCTCTTAAAAAGCTAAATTTAGGCAACCTTGCGCCTAAATTTACTTCGTTTTCGTTGCCGCTGTGGATCTCGGTGATCTCTTTGCCTTTTTTGGTTACGAGCTTTTTAAATTTGATAAATTTCTTGCCGTCACGAGCGAAAATTTGAGATATTTCGCTCTCGCACTCATCTATCTGCGAGCCAAGCGGCGCCACTATCTCGTACTCGCTACCCGGGAAAATTTTATATTTGCATTTAAAAAACTCGCCGTCAATAGTCATGGCGTTTACCTGATGAGTGCCCTCCTCTAGGCTGCTAGCGTGATTTTGCGTATCAGCCTTTTCAAACGGGCGATTTACCAGGTAGCCGTCTGTAAAGCCGCGATTTTTTAGCGTATTTAGCTCGCTCGCGTAAATTTGCGCGTAAAATTTGCCAGCTACCGCATCGTCAACGGCCATACGGTAGGCTCTAGTCGCACAGGCGGCGTAGTATTCGCTTTTCGTGCGGCCTTCGATTTTTAGGCTATCGACCGCGCCGCTTTCGATGATATCCTTGATGTGTGCGGATAAATTTAAGTCTTTGGAGTTCATTATATGCGTGCCGCCCTCGTCCTCCTCGAGGCGAAACAGCGTCCCGCTCTCGGGGTTTTTGGCGTAGAGTTCGTATTTAAACCTGCAGTCGTTGGCGCAGCTGCCACGGTTTGATTGGCGGCCGCTTTGAACCGCGCTAACCAAGCAGCGCCCCGAGTATGCAAAGCACATCGAGCCGTGCACGAAAATTTCGATATCTAGCGTCGGGATTTGCTCTTTTATCTTCACGACGTCTTTTAGGCTCATTTCGCGCGCTACGACGATGCGTTTTGCGCCCATTTCGTGGTAGATTTTGGCATCCAGAGCATTCATGACGTTTGCCTGCGTCGAGAGGTGGATCTCGATGTCGGGGGCTATTTCTTTTGCCAGGCTCATGACGCCCGGAGTCGCGATGATAAAGGCATCCGGCTTCATCGCCGATATCGTTTGCAAGTGGCGCTTTAGCGGCTCTATTTGCGAATTAAAAGGAAACGCGTTTACCGTCGCGTAAAATTTCTTGCCCTTTGCGTGCGTGTACTCGATGGCTTCTCTAAAGGTTTCAAGGTTAAATTCGCGCGCCGAACGGGTGCGAAGAGAAAAGCTCGCCACCGATGCATAAACCGCGTCTGCGCCGTATTCTAGAGCTATTTTTAACTTGGTTAAATTTCCTGCTGGGGATAAAAGCTCGGGCTTTAGCACTATTTTTTGCCCAAACTTTCTATCAGAGCTTCGATATCGTCGTTGCTGACGAGGTTTTCGGTGTGCGTATCGCCCGCGATATGTACGGCTGAGGCCACGCGCTTCTCGTCGTCGATCTTGCCCTCAAATAGGCTACTCATATACTTGCTAAGCGCGCGCATAACGTTAATAACGCGCTCGATCTTTTGGCGGTGGATGTCTTGATACTGCATCATATCCATCGCCATCATTATCTCGTCTTCGGCCATCCTGACGTTATCTAGAGTCGTTTCGGCGGAGCTTTTTAGGGCGTTATTTTTCTCTAGCGCCTCAGAAAAAGTCGAGATATTTGGGAATTTTTCATGCAGTTTGGTAAAAATTTCGATATTAGTCTCTATACCGCTGATAATCTCGCTAAGTCCGCTCTCCGCGTCCATAGAGAAGTTATTTATCGCGTCAAGCTTGTCAAACATCTGCGTGGCTTTTTCTTCGCTGTCCTTTGTGACGTCGTCTAGCTGATGAACCATCTTGTGATCATCGGTCGGAGGAGGCGGAGGCCAAGGCATATTGGATGATACTTTATAATCTATGGAGTCAAATTTGGAGTTATCTTCTTTGTATTCAGAGATGCTTTTATCGGCAGTTTCCGCATATAAATTTTCATCTCCGCTAGCTTGCGCGTCGCTCTCGTCTGCAGCTACGACATCATCCAGATCGCCCGCCATCAAGGCGTCAAGTTCTTCTTGCGTCATAAAAACTCCTATTTAAATTTGGGCTGATTATATAGAAAATTAACGAAATATAAGTTTAAAAACCAAAATTTTATCCTTAAATTTATCAAATTTTAGGTAGCATTCGCAAAATATTTAAGGACAAAAATGAGAGTCGATCTGCACAACCACACGCCGCTTTGTAAACACGCCGTAGATGAGCCTAGAGAGTATGTTTTAAGCGCGATAAATTCTGGCTGCGAGTATTTTGGTTTTAGCGATCACGCGCCAATGAAATTTGACGAAGCGTACCGCATGGAGTTTTCGCAGATGGAGTCTTACGAGAGCGAGATTTTGCGCCTTAGAGACGAATTTGACGGTCGGATCAAAATCCTGCTCGGCTACGAAGTCGATTTTTTAGAGGGTTTTATGGACGATCGAGTTTTAACGCGCAAGGTTGATTATCTCATCGGTTCGGTGCATTTTTTAGGCGGCTGGGGTTTTGACAATCCCGAATTTATCGGCGAATACGAAAAGCGCGACATAGATCAAATTTGGCGGGATTATTTTTACTGCGTAGAAAAGATGGCGAAGTCGGGCAAATTTGACATCGTCGGGCATGTAGACTTGCTAAAAGTGTTTAAATTTATGCCAAAAACAGACGTTAGAATCCTTGCTAAAGACGCCATCAATGCGATAAAAAAGGCAAATTTGACGGTCGAGATAAATGCTGCGGGCTTTAGAAAACCCGTCGGCGAGCAGTATCCCAGCGCAAATTTACTAGAAATGATCGCCGAAAAGGATATCCAGGTAACGTTTGGCTCGGATGCTCACGCAAAAGATCAAGTCGGTCTAAACGGCGAAAAATGCGAGCAAATCGCCAGAAATTTGGGCTTTAAAAAATGTGCGGTATTTAAAAACCGCGACAGAGAATTTGTAAAATTTTAGATCGGGTAGAAAAAATTATTTAAATTAATCTTAAAAGTAAAATTTTATGATAAAATTACGAAATCAATAAACACAGGAGCAAAAAATGGGAAAATTTGTAAAAAGCGTCGATCATTTTTTTGATTTTTGCAAAGAACACGAGGTTAAATTCGTGGATTTTAGATTTACCGATATGAACGGCGCTTGGCACAGCATATCTTATAACATAAAATTCGTAGAAAAAGATCATTTCGTAAACGGAATACCGATGGATGCGAGTTCGCTAGGAGGGTGGCAACCGATCGAAAGAAGCGACATGCTGATGTGCCCCGAGGCGACCAGCGCCTTTTTGGATCCTTTTACTGCCGATGTAACGGTCGTAGTTTTTGCCGATATTTACGACATTTACAAGGGTCAAATTTACGAAAAATGCCCGCGTTCGATAGCCAAAAAAGCCATGGCCTACGTAAAAGAAAGCGGCATGGGCGACGTTGCGTATTTCGGGCCGGAAAATGAGTTTTTTATATTTGATAACGTAAAAATAGTAGATAGCCCAAACTGCGCGATGTTTGAAGTGGACAGCGAAGAGGGCGAATGGAACGACGCTAGAGACTTTAAAGACAGCTACAACACCGGCCACCGCCCAAGAAGAAAAGGCGGCTATCTAATGACACAACCGACTGATAGCATGGTCGATCTGCGCGCCGAGATGATGCAGGTTTTAGAGCAAGTTGGCCTCGAAGTCATGCTAGGACATCACGAGGTCGCGCAAGGACAAGGCGAGCTGGGAGTTAAATTTGGTACGCTTCTCGAGGCCGCCGATAACGTGCAAATTTACAAATACGTCGTCAAAATGGTCGCACACCTAAATGGAAAAACTGCGACCTTTATGCCAAAACCGCTCTACGGCGACAACGGTAGCGGCATGCACGTGCATCAGTCTGTATGGAAAGACGGCAAAAATTTATTCTACGGCGAGGGAAAATACGCAAACTTAAGCGATTTTGCGCGCTGGTACATCGGCGGGATTTTAAAACACGCAAGGAGCGTCGCGGCATTTACAAACCCGAGCACAAACAGCTACAAGCGCCTAATCCCTGGCTTTGAAGCGCCGTCAATCCTAACGTATTCTAGCCAAAACCGCTCCGCCTCGATCCGTATCCCGTACGGCTCGGGAGAAAAATCAGTCCGCGCCGAAATGCGTTTCCCCGACGGTACGGCAAACCCGTATTTGGCTTTTTCGGCGATGCTCATGGCCGGGCTTGACGGCGTAAAACACAAGATGGAGCCAGTCGGTCCGATGGACGAAAATTTATTTAAACTGCACCTAGATGAAATCCGCGAGCGCGGTATCGAGCAGCTCCCTCATACGTTGAGGGGTAGCCTAGAGGCGCTAATTCGCGATAACGAATATCTGCACCCGATCATGACCCCAACGTTTATAAACGCGTATCAGCATTATAAATTCGAGAGTCAAGTATGGCCGTATGAAGCGCGCCCTACTCCGTATGAGTTTAAAACTTGTTTTTCTTGCTAAATTTAAGGGATGCTAAAATCCCTTTTTAGTTTTCAGTCAAATTTGACCTTTTTAAATTTGGGCCAAATTTGACTTTTCATGCGTTTTAACGAATGCAAAATTTGTCAAAATAAATCAAATTTGAGGCTAAATTTGAAAAACAGCGGCTTTTTGTCTTGACAAATCAGCCTTTTTTATATATAATCACGTTTCGTTTTTTGAAAAATTGTCTTGTTAGCTCAGTCGGTAGAGCATTTCACTTTTAATGAAGGGGTCGCTGGTTCGAGTCCAGCACAGGACACCATTTTTTACATAGACCCTTTCGTCTAGTGGCCCAGGACTCTACTCTCTCAGTGTAGCAACAGAGGTTCAAATCCTTTAAGGGTCGCCACGATTTAGTCTTTTTGGTCGCTTAGCTCAGTTGGTAGAGCGCCACCCTTACAAGGTGGATGTCATAAGTTCGAGTCTTATAGCGACCACCATTTAGGTGCAGCGGTAGTTCAGATGGTTAGAATGCCGCCCTGTCACGGCGGAGGTCGCGGGTTCGAGCCCCGTCCGCTGCGCCATTGCCTCGTTAGCTCAGTTGGTAGAGCATATCACTCTTAATGATGGGGTCGTAGGTTCGAGCCCTACACGGGGCACCACGATTTATCTTATCATTGTTGGCCCTTTCGTCTAGCGGTTAGGACACCAGCCTCTCACGTTGGTAACACGAGTTCGATTCTCGTAAGGGTCACCAATCCTACTTTAGTTCCTTTGTTAAAATTCACTTTATGGTATCAAATTTTTCTAATAGTCATATTTTTATTAGTTACAATACAATTTCTCACTAGAATACCTATAGTTTTTACAAAAAGCAATAATCGCAAACATTTGGTTTTGCACCGATTCCGCTTCAATAATCCACAATAAAAGCTAATCCACGCAATTATAAGAGCTTTAGTTAAGTCGAAAATACAAAAAATTTATCTTTAAATTTTCAAATTTTAAAAACTATAAAACATTAGGCACAAATTTTACCGATTAAAAGACAAAATTAGCTAAATTCCAAGCCTATCCTTCGCCGCTTGCGTGATTTCCTCTTCGTAGTCGTAGTATTCAAACATTGCGCCGTGTTGAAACGCACCGTTTAGGATGTCGCCGCTTTGGCGATTTTTGAGGTCTATCTCGGCGATCTTAAAGCCGTCCAGCGTCTGGCAAAACTCCCTCAAACGCGACGGCGGATTTTTGAGTTTTGTAAACAAAAAGCAAAATCCGCTCCCGCCGTTTCGCCCTACTCGTCCGCGCAGCTGATGCAGGCTCGCTAGCCCTAGCCTCTCAGCACCCACGATTACTATCGTGCTAAGCCTGGGCAGCGAGATGCCGACCTCGACCACCGTCGTCGATAGCAGCACGTCGCCGCGCTCGCGAAATTCGCGCAGCACTTGCTCTTTTTCCTTGTCCTTGCCGTGCGTGACGTAGACGTTTGCAAAATTTGCCCGCCAAAACCCCTGCGCTTCCTCCAGCCCCTGATAATTCGAGCTTTCGCTGCCCTCCACGAGCGGATATATCACGGCAACCTGTTTGCCTTTGGCGATTTGCGCTTTGATATGCGCCAGTAGCTCGCCAAAATCCGCGCTTTGTAAAATTTGCGTGTGTATGTGCTTTTCAAATGGCATCTGCTTTAGGAAACTAAACTCCGCAAAACTGCTTTGTATCATGCTTAGCGTGCGCGGGATCGGCGTTGCCGAAAACTGCACCACGTGAGCCCTAGTCTCGTTCGCCGCTTTTGTTTGCTGGTTTTGGGGCGAGATTTCAGTCAAATTTGACTGCTCATCCTCCTCAAATTCGCCGTCCGCCCCGCCAGGTTGCGGGTCTCGCTCAAGCCCTCCGCTAGCTAGAGCGTTGATCTTCTCGCGTTGATTAGAGCCGAAACGGTGCTGCTCGTCTATCATCACCAAAGGCGCTGAGGGCAAGCTTTGATATAGCAAAACGTGCGTGCCGATGATGAGATTTACGCCGTCAAATTCGGGCTTGTCGCCGCTTTTAACAAGCAAAACGCGCATAAAATCAGGCAGCAACCGCACCGCCTCGGCGTAAATTTGCTCGGCTAATATCGACGTGGGCGCCATGATGAGCGCAGGCTGAGGATAGACGCTAAGCGCGGCGGCTAGCATCACGAGCGTCTTGCCGCTGCCGACATCGCCCATCACGACGCGCCGCACCGCCTCCTCGCCGCTAAAGTCCGCGCGCAAATCGGCGATAGCGTTTAGCTGATCGTTTGTCGGCGCAAACGGCAGATTTTTAAGCCACTCCGAGATATCAAAAAGCTTGATTTCAGGCGCCTTAAAATGCGTTTTTTTGGCGTTTAGTTTTTTTAGATAGTTATAAATTTCGACGAATTTTAACACCTCTTCGCCCGCTTTTTCTCGCACGAGGGCATCTAGTATCCGGACGCTTTTTTCGTCTCCTCTGTGCAGATCTAGCAAAAACCTAGCCTCTTTAGGTGCGAGTCCAGTCTCAAGTAAATTCGGCAAATTTACGTATTTTTGGATCAAATTTTTAAACGAATCGTCTCTGAGAGTGAGCTTGTATTTTGGTATTATTTCGTTTATTTTCGTGACGATTTTTGGATTGGTTAGCTGCCACGAGCCGTAGGCGTAGGCACATTTGCCGCTTACAAATACGCTTTTGCCGACCTTAAAAGCGCCGTGATGCCAAGGCTTGGCGTTAAAAATCACGATCTTTACGCTTTGCTCCCACGCCTCGCACCAGCACACGGCGTGCAGCATTCCGCCTTGGCGATACGCGCTTTTTATCTCCACGGCGACGCTCACGTGCCCGTCTTTTGGCGCGGCAGCCAGGCTCGTATCTTCGAAGCTTTTAGGAAGCTTAAGTGCCAGATCGAGCAGAGTGGTTACGCCGATTTTTTTTAGATTTATTCTGTCTTTTTCATCAAATTTCATTGTAAAGCACGGCAAAACTGAGCTTTTCTATCTCCGCGTGCTCCGCGATAAACGCGTTTAGCTCGGCAAGCTTTAGCTTCGAGATTTTTTCTAGCTCGTCTTTAAAATTTCCTAGTTTAAAGCCGTTATAAAACTCGCTCTGAGCGATGTTTAGGCGGTTAAAAAGCGTCTCTTGTCGTAGCGGCTGCGAGCCTAGCAAAAATCTTTTAGCCTGCGCTAGCTCGCCTGCCTTTACGCCGTTTTTGACGAATTTTGCAAATTCGTCTTTCACGACCGCGACCGCCTCGCTCCTGCTCTCGTTTTTGGTTTGCAGATAGCCCCAAATTTGCGAGTGGCTCAGCGCAAATTCGCTCCTAGCGTACGCCGAATACGCCAGCCCTCGCTTCACGCGGATCTCCTCCATCAGCCTACTGCCAAAGCCGCCTTCGCCCAAAATAAACGTCGCGACCTTGGCTTTATAGCGCTCTTCACGGGAAACGTCAAAAGGCGCGCCAAAGTAGATATAGGCTTGCTCGCTAGGCTTGATGATGGCTTTTTCGCCGCATTTTTCATCTGTTTTTAGTAGCTTTAGCTCGCGCACTTCGCCCTGCTTTAGCGAGCTTAAAATCTCGTCCAAATTTAGCTCCCCCGGCGTCACTTCGCCGCCTAGCACTACAAATAAATTTGCCAGATCAAGCTTGCTAGAGATGAAGTTTTTAACGTCCTCTAGCGTTATACTCTCCACGCTTTGCTTCGTGCCGATGCTAGGTCTTGCTAGATTTGTACCGGGATATAGCAGCCCGTTTAGCGCGACTCTAGCTAGATAGTCGTAGTCGCTCTCGTTGCCAGAAATTTCGCCCAGCGTCAAAGTTCGCACCTTTTCAAAGCTTTTTTGGCTTAAATTTGGCTCCTCTAAAAGCTCTTTTAGCTTGGCAAGCGCAAAAGAAAAGTGCTCCTTTAGACAGTTTAGCTCAAACGCAAATGTCTCAAATCCAGCACTCGCGTAAAGACTAATCGCGCGCGTTTCAAGCTCTTTGGCAAAGCCCGCCGCGCCCTTGCTTAGTGTGCCTTCGTCGAAAATTTTTGCGACGAATTTAGCTAGTCCCGCCTTGTCCTCTACGCAAGCTCCGGCGACCTTGAAAATGAGCTTTAGGCTCACGGCGGGCAGGGTTTTACTAGCCTCGTAGACGGCAGGGATTTGTAAATTTGCGGCTTTTAAATTTATGATTTTCATCAATAAAACCTTTCTAAAATGTCGTAATTAGTATTGCGTTTGGCGGGTTTTTCGCCGATGTCTTTGATAAGGCGTATCATCTCGTCTTGATTCATGCGGTAGCTAGCGCCCGCGGCCTTGACGACGTTTTCCTCCATCATCGTGCTACCTAGGTCGTTTGCGCCAAACAGCAACGCCAGCTGCCCGATGTAGCTTCCCTGCGTGACCCAGCTGCTTTGGATATTCGGCACGTTGTCTAAAAACAGCCTAGAGACGGCAAGCAGGCGCAGATAGCGATTCGAGCTTTGCTTTTTTATCTCGGGACGTTCGGCGGCTAGGCGCGTGTTTAGCCCCTGAAAGCTCCACAAAATAAACGCTCTAAAGCCGCCCGTAACGTCTTGCAAACTCCTGATATGCTCCCAGTGCTCCACGATCTCGCGCGTGGTTTCTACGGTACCAAACATCATCGTTGCCGTCGTCTTTAGTCCCTCTTCGTGCGCCTCGCGGTGGATGCGCAGCCAGGTCTGCACGTCGCATTTTTTAGGCGCAATCACGTCACGGACGCGGTCGCTGAGTATCTCGGCTCCGGCTCCGGGCATCGAGTAGAGCCCTTTTTCTCGCAGACGGCGTAGCGCCTCTCTCGTGCTGATACGCGAGATCCTCGCGATATAGTCGATCTCGACCGCGGAAAATCCGTGAATCGTGATGCTCGGATATTTTTTCGCGATAAACTCCACGAGATCCTCGTACCACCCGATTTTTAGCTTCGGATGTACGCCGCCTTGAAATAAAATTTGCGTCCCGCCGATAGCGATGAGCTCCTCGATCTTTTGCCCGATCTCCTCAAAGCTAAGTACGTAGGCGTCCTCGTCCTTGTGATCGCGGTAAAACGCGCAAAATTTACAGTCCACCCAGCACGCGTTCGTATAGTTGATGTTTCTATCCACGATAAAGGTCGTGACGCCGTCTGAATGCAGCTCGCGTTTGCGCGCTAGAGCCATCGCTCCAAGCTCGTTTAGCTCGGCATTTTCTATCAAATTTACCGCCTCGTCCACGCTTAGTCTAGTCAAATTTTTCCTTTAAATTTTTTACGCGAGTTTATCGAAAAACGCTTTTATCTTTGATAAATTCGCGTTTTTTAACTTCTTGCGGATATTATTTCGCGCCTCAACGCAAAGGAAAAGAAATGATTTTAAAATCCGCAAAAGACGCTCTCGAGCTAAAATTTAGCCTTTTGGCGCTAGCTGCGATGCTCCTCGCCGTCATAGATAGTCGATCGCATAAAACTCAGAGTCAAATTTGCCGCAACCTTTAAAATTAACCCATTTTGCCGCCCGCTCAAATTTAACCCGATTTATAAAGCTTAAATTTGATAAAATCGCGAGACATTTTATCAAAGGAGAAAAGATGAAAAATTTAGTTTTAGCTGCGATTGCGGCGCTAGTTTTTGCAGGCTGCGCGGCGAACAAACCGGCTCCGGCCGAACAAAACGCGCAGGAGTATCGCCACGCCACGCAGATAAAAGACGCAAGCTGCCCGCATCACGGCATGGCAAACGCTAGCTGCGCCCAGTCTCACGGCGCGATGAAAGAGTGCCCTCATCACGGCAAAAGCAGCGCAAGCGATAAAGCGTACGCCTGTCCTCATCACAAACACTAAAATTTAATGCGGTCAAGGTTAAATTTGGCCGCACTTCCCATCAAATTTACGCCAGCTGGCAACATCAAAATCAAGTCAAATTTCACAACAAAGTAGTTAAATTTCAGTTTTAGTCTCGTCGTCTAAAATTTTAAGCAATCTA
>NZ_CALINL010000318.1 GCF_938045225.1 uncultured Campylobacter sp. | reverse complement strand
GCTCCTTAAACAGACTAGCCATGTAGCCAAATCTCCAGCCCGGCATCGCGCCGCATTTGCTTAGGCCGTTTATCGTAATCGTGCGGTTAAACATATCCTCGCTCACGGCCGCAGTAGCGACGAATTCGCCCTCGTAGTTTAGCTTTTCGTACATTTCGTCGCTAGCTACGATGATTTTCGTGCCTTTTAGCACTTCGCCCAGCGCCTCCAGCTCTTTGCGGCTATATATCGCGCCCGTCGGGTTGCAAGGGCTGTTTAGCGTTAAAATTTTAGTTCTAGGAGTGATCGCCGCCTTTAGCTGTTCGGGCGTGATTTTAAAGCCTGTTTTTTCGCTAGTTTCGATAAAAACGGGCTTGCCGCCGCTAAATTTGACCATCTCCGGGTAGCTCACCCAGTACGGGCTTGGCACGATGACTTCGTCGCCTTCGTCGATTAACGCCTGAAATACGTTAAAAAGCGAGTGCTTTGCGCCGACGTTGGTTATTATTTGATTTGGCGCGTAGTTTAGGCCGTTGTCGCGCTTTAGTTTTGCGGCGACCGCCTCTCTAACCTCTGGCGTGCCGGCAACGGCGGTGTATTTGCCGCAGCCTTTATCTAGGGCGGCTTTTACTTCGTTTTTGATGATCTCGGGCGTGTCGAAGTCCGGTTCGCCCGCGCCAAAACTGATCACGTCCTCGCCGCGGGCTTTCATCTCTTTTGCCTTGGTGCTGATTTCGATGGTTAGGCTCTCGCCTAGCACCTGAACTCTTTTTGATAGCATTTTTACTCCTTTTTCTAAATTTAAATTTAAGATATAGTTTTTAGATAGCCGTTATCGTTTAAAAACAGATACATTTCGCCTAAAATTTGCTTTCGCTGCGAGTCGGTTACGAGTTTTGACTTTTCGATGCGCTCGTTTAGGATGTCCTGGATCTCGTAGATGTCGTAGTCCAGATCCTCCATGATATCAAGGATAGACTGGCTCTCCAGCAGGTGTGAAACTTTAAATCCCTCTGCGTCTATCTCGATGGTCGCTTCGGTCGGGTGAGTAAAGAGATTGTGTTTCATACCTAACACCTCCTGATACGCTCCGACTAGGAAAAACCCTAAAAAGTACTCCTCTTTTTCCACATCCACGTCGTGCAAAAATAGAGGATTTTCCTCGTCGTCAAAGCCTATCTCGCCGTCAGAATCGCACGTGATATCCCACAGCGACGCCGAGCGGGTAGGGCGCACGTCTAGGCGGTCAAGCGGCATGATAGGGAAATTTTGCTTTAACCCCCAAAAATCAGGCAACGACTGAAATAGCGAGAAGTTTACGAGATAGCGCTCCTGCGCCTCCTCTTGCAGCTTTAAAAGCTCGGCGTTGTGCTGTTTGGTGCCGAGGATCTTGGCCGCTTTTTTGATGATTAGATGGGTTAAAATTTCAGCGTTCGAGCGGTCTTGCAGATCGACGTATCCCAGATCAAACAGCGTCAGTATGCTCTCCATATGATCGATGCTGTCGTGCAGATACTCTATCGCATTTGACGGCTTTATCGTGCTTAGCAGGTCGTTTAGCTCGGTAATTAGCTGAGGATTTTTCTTTTTTAGCACGAGCTTTTCCTCGGTGTAGTCCTGGCTAAAGAGCTCCAAAACGGGCGCAACCAGCACCGCGTGCGAAGCTGAGACGAAGCGCCCGCTCTCGATAAAGATATCGGGCTCCACCTCGTTTCGCTGCGTCGCCATCGTCTTTAGCAGATAGACCACGTCGTTGGCGTACTCGCTGAGAGTATAGTTTCGGCTTGAGTTTTCCTTAAACTGCGAGTACTCTATGGCTAGGCCGCCGCCTAAATTGATAGCTTTTAGGTTTTTAGCGCCCATTTTACGCAGCTCGGCGTAGATGTTTCCGGCCTCGATTAGAGCTTTTTTTAGCGGGTGGATTTCGGTGATTTGCGAACCGATGTGAAAGTGGATCATATTAAATCGATCGAGCAAATTTGCCTCTTTTAGCAAATTTACCGCTTCGATTAGCTCGGTTGCCGTTAGGCCAAATTTGGAGTTTATACCGCCGCTTTTAGCCCAGATACCAGATCCGCTGCTATGCAGCCTTATGCGCAGACCGATGTTTGGCTTTGGCGCGAAACGCTCTTTTGCGATGGCGATGATAGCCTCAAGCTCGTTTAGTCCCTCGATCGTTAGCGTGATGTTGTGTCCCATCTCGGCCGCGATAAAGCCGATGTTTATCATCTCTTTATCTTTAAAGCCGTTTACGGTGATTGGCGCGCCTTCGTTGTTATACGCCATCACTAGCAGCAGCTCGGCCTTTGAACCCGCTTCCAGACCGTATCCGTATTTTTGACCGTGACGGACTAGATTTTTTACAAAACCCGGGTATTGATTTACTTTTAGCGGATAGACGGCGTTAAAGCTGCCCTTGTAGCCAAATTCGTTTTTCGCGCTCTCAAAGCTTTTGTAAATTTGCGAAATCTGCTTGTGTATGAGGTGGGGGAAGCGCAGCAGCAGCGGGCCTCGGTAGCCTTCGCTCCTGATGCTTTTTACGATGTCGATGATGGCTGGTTTTGAGCCGGTATTGACGCAAATTTTACCGTTTTCGACGATGAAGTTATTATTTCCCCACAAATTTAAACCGTAATCATACATTTAAAATCCTTTTAAGTTCCGCCTCTAGATCCGCCAAATCAAGTGTTTTTTCGGCTTTTTCGCTTAGATCTTTTAGCCAAATTTTGCCCGATTTTAGCTCATCCTCGCCGACGCAAAGGCAGATCCTAGCGTTTGCGTTATCTGCGGCATTTAGGTGTTTTTGTAGCTTTTTAGGCTCGTAGCTAACGAGAACTGGAAGGCTTTTTCTTAAATTTATCGCTATTTTATAGATGGCATCTAGCCCATCAGCATCCATTGCGCCGATATATACGCCGCTTCTTGCGCTCTGGCTCTCGCGGCCGCCTAGGATTTCCATTATGCGCTCGATACCCATCGCAAAGCCAACGCCGTAGCTAGCCTTGCCGCCTAGGTACTCGACCAGTCTGTCGTAGCGTCCGCCGCCCGCGACCGCGCTTTGTGCGCCGATCTCGTTTGAAACGAACTCAAACGCCGTTTTGCAGTAATAATCAAGCCCGCGCACAAGCTTTGGATCTATCTCAAACTCCACGCCGTTGTAGCTTAAAATTTCTTGTAGCTTTTTAAACTCGGCCGCGCATTCGTCGTTTAGACTGCCGATTATCAGCGGCGCGTTTTCGTAGATTTTTTGGCAGCTTTCCACCTTGCAGTCTAGCACGCGGATAGGGTTTGTGAGCTTTCTGCGTTTGCAGTCCTCGCAAATTTGATCCTCGTGCGCGTCTAAAAATTTAACTAGCTTTTGCCTGTATGCGCCCATACTAGCGGCATCTCCGAGCGAATTTATAAGTAGCTTGGTTTTGATACCCAGGCGCGAAAATATCTCGTTTATCATCAAGATAACGCTCGCATCCTCATAAACGCTAGACTCGCCGAAACACTCGCAGCCAAACTGATGAAACTCGCGCAAACGCCCTTTTTGCGGGCGCTCGTAGCGAAACATCGAACCGTGGTAAAAGTACCGTCTCACGCCGCCCGCGCGGTCAAATTTAGCCTCGATAAATGCGCGCACGACTCCAGCCGTCCCCTCAGGGCGCAGGCAAACGTCGTTGCCGCCCTTATCCTCAAACTGATACATCTCCTTGCCCACGATATCGCTACTCTCCCCGACACTGCGGCGAAAAAGCGCCGTTTGCTCCAGGTGCGGAGCCAGCACGAACTCGTATCCGTAGTTTTTCGCGACCTCTTCGCAGATCTTGATTATCCTCTCGTAAAGTCCCGACTGAGGCGGCAAAACGTCCTTCATCCCCCTTAATGCGCTAATCATTTATAAACTCCTTTATCAAATTCGTTATTTTTTCTTCGTCCCAGGCGGCGCCTATTGTGACGTAGCAGACGCCTAGTTTTTGTAAAATTTCCTCCATCGCGTCCTGCACTCTTAGTAGATAGCCAAATCCGCGAGCCTCTATGCCGTCCATCTGCGCGCGCGAATTTAGACGCGATCTTAGCGTGCTTTCGTCCGCTTTAAAAAATACTATTTTTTGCGGAAAATTTCCTTGCAGAGCAAACTTGTTTAAACTTAAAAGCTCCTCAAAGCTAAAATTTCCACCCGCCAGCGCGTAAGCCATACCGGAGACAAACCCTCTGTCGCTTAAAATCATTTTATCTAAATTTGGTTTTATTATTTTACCGAAATGCTCGGCTCTATCGGCCAAAAATAGCAAAATTTCAGCCCTTTTATCCAGGTCGTTTTCTTTTAATAAAATCTCGCGTAAATTTTCGCCAAGCTTCGTACCGCCCGGCTCTTTAGTCACGATCGCTTGTGGATAAGCCGCCGCCAGCCGCGCTATCTGCGTACTTTTGCCCACGCCGTCGGTACCTTCAAATAAAATATACAAATTTAGCCTTTCAAAGTTTCTAAAATTTCGCCCGGAACCAGCTTGCTAACGTCGCCGTTATGGCTAAGAACGGAGCGCACGATCGAGCTTGAGATAAAGGCGTTTTGTAGGCTCGGCATCAGATAAACGGTCTCTAACTCATCCCAAAGCACAGCGTTTGCGTAGCCAATTTGCAGCTCGTACTCAAAGTCGCTGACCGCGCGAAGTCCGCGGATCACGACGTTTACGCCGCAGCTTTTGGCAAAATCAACGAGCAGGTTATCAAAGCCCACGACCTCGACGTTTTTTAGATCCGCCGTTGAGATTTTTACCATTTCTACCCGTCTAGCCAAACTAAAATAGGGCTGTTTGCTCTCACTAGCCGCAACTGCAACGATAACTTTATCGAAAATTTTAGCCGCGCGCTTGATGACGTCCAGATGGCCGTTTGTGACGGGATCAAAGGTGCCGGGATAGATACAAGCTTTCATTTTTCGCCTTTAAATTTTAGAGGATGATTTTACTATTTTATGCCTAAAACAGGACTTTATCTTGCGACTGGCGCAGCTATTTTTAGCTCCATCTTTTGTAAATTTGATGCTCGAGTCCGAGCAGATCAAGCCACTTGCCGATGATGAAATTTTCCATATCCTCAAGGCTATTTTGACCCGAATAATATCCAAAAACTGGCGGCGCGATAACGGCGCCGAGCGCAGAAAGCTTGGCCGCGTGCTCGAGCGCTAGCGTAGAAAACGGCATCTCTCTAACGCCCAAAACTAGCCTTTTTCGCTCCTTTAGCGCGACTGCGGCGGCGCGAGTTATCAGCGTGTCGGCAAAGCCCGCGTGGATTTTAGCTAGCGTGTTGATAGAGCAGGGTGCGACGATAGTAGTGTCTATGCCAAACGACCCAGAGCTCGGCGCTGCGGCTAGATCGGAGTCGCCATAGATAACGGCGCGATTTTGCAGTTCTTGCCAAATTTGATAAATTTCGTCTTTTTGGGCGCTGTTTTTATCAAATTCACTTTTGTTTTGAAATTTACGGCTATTAAATTTGTCCAAAATTTGGGCGTCTTGCCGCTCGTTTTTCTCGCTGCTATCAAATTTGCAAATTTCCCCGTCTGCGTCGTCAAGAGCGCAGTTATCCAAAGCGTCAAATTTTAAAACATTACTGCCCAAATATTGCGCATTATCAGCAACTTTACCGTTTTGGGCTTGCGATCTTTCGTCTCCGCCTACAAAGTCCAGCTCGCCTTGTGCGGAGCAAAAATTTACAAATTTTGCGTCTTCGTGATCTTTGTCAAATTTGGCGCTACTTTGGTTTGCGTTAAATTTTAAACCCGTTGCACCGTTTTTAAAAAAAATATCCGTAAAATTTAGCTCTTTTTCTAGCACGTTCATCGCGTTTTTGCTCACGCACAGGTGCAGCTCGCTTCTTTTTACTATCTCGCGGGCGAGCTTTAGCCCCAGATTTACGCCGCTTGCGCCGCTGATACCTAGAAAAATTTTCATCTTATCATCACCTGTTTTTTTGAGACGATTTGCGCGCTAAAGACCTTTTTATCGTTGTTTTTGACCTTGATGGTTTCGCCTAGATTGCCGTTTTCTAGCGCCGTGACCTCGACGATGATGCTGAGCGCCCCGTCGCTAAGCACCGCATTTACGCGCTCGCCTTTTTTAATTAGCGGCAATGGCGTAAACTGCCGCAGTCGCAGCACTTCGCCGCTTTTTATGTTTTGCTTTGTCGCTAGCCTCGCATTTGGCGCCTCGCTCATCATGTCGGGGCTAAACTCGCCAAGCTCGACCCAGTCTTTCGCAAAGTCGTCTATACCTAGCATCTGGCGCGTCGCGAGTGGCTTAGTAGCCCGCAAAACCGGCATTTTTGCGCTAACTTCGTATCTAAAAAATACGCTTGGCTGCGAGCCGTTTGGCGTGATAAAACTAGCCCTGAAGCTGCCTTTTGGATTGATTTTATTTACGTAAATTTTGTCAAATTTGTATTCGTGGAAGTTTTTAGGAAGTTCATTTTGAGGTTCGATAAGCGGAAATTTGACGAATTGTAGTCCCTTAAACTCGCTCGTAACCTCTTGTAAAAAGGCGCGCTGCACGAGAGCTAACGCGTCGCAGTTTTTGACAAATATCGTCTCTCCGCCGCTTTTGTCCTCAAGCTCTACGCCGCGCTTTTTTAAAATCTCTGCTAAATCTCGCGAATTTATTTTTGCGGCTTTGTTTTCGCCTAAATTTAAAATTTCGTCGTTTTTGTCCGTAAAACCCAAGTCCGCAAGCGTGATTTTGCCGCTTGAAACGCAATACATCGACCAAAGCGCTAAATCTGAAGAAAATAAAAAAATGGGAAAAAATAGTAAGAAAAAAATGGAGCGGGAAACGAGATTCGAACTCGCGACCCCAACCTTGGCAAGGTTGTGCT
>NZ_CALINL010000317.1 GCF_938045225.1 uncultured Campylobacter sp. | reverse complement strand
TTTTTATGCTCGTTTTTATAGACAAACTCTCCTTGATGTGGCTGCTATTCGTGATAATATTTATCAGAGTCGGGGCCGGCGGAACGTATTTTCAGGTCGAGATGAGCCTTTTCCCTAAAATTTTAAACAAAGACGACCTAAAAACCGCAAACGAGATCCACTCGCTCATCTGGGCGTTTTCATACACTGCGGGCATGGGGCTAGCTGGAATTTATATCCATTTTTTCGGGATCAAAAGCGCCTTTTTGCTAGACTGCGCTCTTTACGGCGTGGCGCTCATCGTCCTGCTTGAAACCGATATCGCCGTGCGAGCCAAAAAAGGCGGCGAAAGAGTCCGCGAGATGCTAAAAAACGGCCTAAAATACGTAAAACAAAATCCGCTCATAGCGCACCTCATCATGCTGCACGCCGTTGTAGGCGTGACTAGCTACGACGCGCTCGTGGCTCTGCTAGCCGACTATCCGTATGCTGGCCTGCTCTCAGCGTCGCTCATCATCGGCTACATAAACGCCTGCCGCGCCGTCGCCCTTATCGTCGGTCCGCTCGTGCTTAGCAAATTCGTCTCAAACTCCAACCTAGTCTATATCTACGTCGGCCACGGGCTTGGCGTCATCGCGTGGAGCACGCTACAGTTTAACTTCTATATCGGATTTATCGGGATTTTTTGCGCGGGATTTTTCACCTCGACGCTTTGGAGCTACACCTACACGCTCATCCAGCAAAAGTGCGATCCGGCGTTTTACGGCCGTATCATAGCCTATAACGATATGGTTTATCTAGGCGTCGCGGCGGTGATTTCTAGCGGCATAGGACTTCTTTTTGAGCTAGGGCTTAGCCTCTGGCTGATCACGGCGCTAATAGGCTGTATCTTTTTTGCCGGAGCAATTTACTGGATATTCGTGCGTAAAATTTACAAAGACGAGCTAGTGTAAATTTGCTCTGCGGCGCGGGTTTAGCAAGACAAATTTAAACGCATAAATTTACCGTCCGCGTCAAAAACGTAGCCGTCCGTTTACGTCAAATTTAAGCAAATTTGAGCCGAATTTGACCTCAAATTTACCCAGCTCAGGCCTTAGCGTAATAAGTCGTTCCGTTTGAAATATGCTTTTTATAAAGCGTCGTAAAAGGCACCAGATCGGCGTGTCCTACGTAGAGCCTGCCGTGATCGCTCAAAATTTTATGAAAGCGCTCGACCGTTTTTAGCTTAAATTCCTCGTTAAAATAAATCATCATATTTCGCGAGAAAATGATGTCGAATTTGCCGAGCTTAAAAATCGCGTCGTCAAAGGTATTTGCCACGCCAAACTCGCATCTAGGCAGCATCTCGCGCTTGATTTCGTACTTGCCGTCGCATTTTGTGAAGTAGATATTTTTTTGATTGTCGTTTAAGCGGTGTAATGAACGCTCGCTATAAACGCCCTTTTTACAGCTATCGATAGCATCGGAGTTTATGTCGATACCCACGATGCTAACGCGGTTTACGTCAAGCAAATTTGAGTGCGCGAGCATACCTAGCGAGTACGCCTCATCGCCCGTCGAGCACGGTGCGCACAGTATCCGCACGCTATCAAGCTCCTCTCTGGCGTAGTAGATCGCGGCTTGCAGCTGCGGCAACTATCTGTAGAAATAAATCTCGTTCTATTTAGTTCTACCTGGATAATCTTATTTAGTTTAAGTTGCTTAAAAAAACTTTAAACACATTAGGCCGGCAGAAAAGACACTGATTAAGAATAGTTTTGTTTCAAATTTGTTCCGTTTTTAAGTTAATCTCACAAATACTGTATATTTATCTGCATGAATTTTAACCATAAAGTAAAATACATAAAATAATGCAGATAATTTTATGATAGTTAAAACGGTGTATTAAAATTTAGATAAGAATTCGGCATTTTCCACAACAGCAAAAGAGTAGTTAAATCTTACTTGATAGCCGCCGGTTTTGTACTTTTCAAAGTAAGAATATTTTTATCAGTATGCTTTACTGCTGGCAAAAACCAAAACCCAAAGCAAAACAATCTAAGGCAAACCAAAAAAGCGTTATCCAACCGTTTTTTTCATTTAAATTTCCTAGTTCGCGCTCAAATTTACGCTTGCAAGCAGCCTACTATCGCTTCTATTTTGACGTAGACGCCCTATTTTTTATTCGTCATTTGATACAAAAAGCTAAAGATTTCCGCGACCGCTTTATAGAGATTTGGCGGGACTTCCTCGTTTAGATCGACCTTGCTTAAAACCTCGACCAGATCGGCGTCCTCTTTGATCGGGATATCGTGAGATTTGGCTAGATTTATGATGTTTTTCGCCACTTCGCCCGAACCCGTAGCTAGCACCTTTGGAGCATTATCTTTTTGGCGGTTGTAGCCAAGAGCCACAGCTTTTTTAGTTTTTTGCACTTTTGCCAAATTTACGCCTTTTTATCAAAGCCCATATCAAGCTTATCCAGGCCGCCGTAAACGCCGCTAAGACGTAGCTTTGGCATGGTTTTTAGGCTAAAATTCGACACTATCAAGCCCTGCTCGCCGATAGCCCTTTTTAACTCCTTCGCGCCGCTTAAAATTAGCTCCTTAAACTCCTCTTTTTGCGTCGCGATCGCAAGGTCGATGTATTTGTTTTCGCTAAGCGCCACCATGATATTGATTTGCCCGAAATTTTGAAAATTTAGATCGATTTGCGCGTAGTGTTTTTGCTTTTTGCCTTGCTTAAACCTGATATTTCCGCCCTCTACGCCCTCCCAGACGTATGGTAGATAGGTCTGTACGCCGCCTGCGACCGCGGAGGCTAGCTGGTGCATCTCGATTTGGGCTAGCAGCTTTGAGGCGGCGTCTTTTACGGGGCTAGCGTCCGGGGACTTTGACTGCATGTTTAAAAGCGCGCTTTTAACGTCGTTTTGTAACACCTTTGCCGTCTCTTCGGCGCTTTTTGGCGTTACGGCGCCAAGCTCGGCGCGAGCGATGTTTTGTTGCTTAATTAGCTTGCCGACTTCATCTAAGTTGTTTTTTGCTTCAAAGCCCGCTTTATCGGCGATTTGCAGGGCGAAATTTAGCTTTCTAGCCGCATTTTGCAGCTTATCTTGCAGCGTCGCACCCTCGTTTCCCTCTGCGCCTTCTCGGACGATTTTTTGCGCGAAGTCGTTAAATTTATCCTGCGAGGCCGCAAGCGCGCTAAGCTCGTCCGTTAGCTCTTTTACCGCGTTTTTTAGCTCGGCGAAATTTAAAGCAAAGCCCCTGTTTTGACTTAGCTTTTCGCTGTTTAAATTTTGCATTTTTTCGCCAGCATTTGCCAGCAGCTGCGAGATTTTATTTAGCTCGGCATTTAGCGTTTTTTCGTTTAGGCTTAGCCCGCTGCCGCTCATGGCGTTTGCTTGCTTATCCATAAATTTAGCCGCGTTTTCGAGCTTGTCAGCGATTTCAAAAAGCTGCTTAAAAGGCGAGTTCGCTAGCGTATCCTTGGCTACGGTTTTAGCGTTTTGTAAAATTTGATCAAGCCTAGTAAAGCTCTCGTTCGTGCTTAGGCTGTCATCCTTAGCTAAGGCTGAAATTTGCTCCAAAAGCTGCTGATTTGAGAGATTTTTTATATCGCCGAATAGCTTATTTATCGCGATAGGCAGGTTAAATTTATTGCTTACCGCGTCTTTTAAATTTGCCTCCAACATGATGCCCGAGTTTTTTATCTGCTCGTTTAGCGGCGCGTTTTTTAGATCGGCGACGGGTTTTAAAAACTCCTTTAGTTTAAGCGCGAATTCCTTTAGGTCGGGCTCGTTTTCGGCAAGCGCGACGAGGCTTTTCATATCTTTTGCGAGATTTGGCGAGAGCTGGAGATTTTTAGCCTGCGCGGCCAGCTCTTTGGCCTGAGTCGGGCTTGATTTTAGCTCGTCTAAAAGCTTATTTACGAGCTTGTCTAAATCCTTTACGGCGTTATCCGCGGCTTCGGAGTCTAAATTTTGCGAGGGCGCGGGCTGATTTTTAAAAAGATTTTTGGTTTCGCCAGCCTGGCCCGTCTGTCCGGCGCTTGGGCCACCGGGGCCGCCCGTTTTAGGCAGAGCGCCACTGACTGCGGCCTGGGTCGCGATTTGCGAACTTACTGAGTTACTTACTGATTCCATACGGCTATATCGTCAAATTTGAGATTTTCATTAGCTATTTGCCATCGTGCCCGGACTATGCTCAAAGTCGCTTCTGCTTTCAAGCGGAACGGTCTTTTGCGTGAAGCAAAACGCGATGAGAAACGCAAGCAGCGCCACGTAAACCCACATAAAGCCCTCAAATCCCCAAATTTGCATACTAGCGCCCATTATCACGGACGAAAGAAGCGAACCGAAAGAGTAGCTAAAAAGCACCGCGCGCCCTACTTCGATGCCTTGATTTTTATGTTTTAAAACGTCGTTGGCGCGAGCAAGCGACAGCGCATAGAGGCAAAAAGCGCCCGAGCCTAGAAAAAACGACAAAACGTACTGCGCGTAGATAGATGGTTTAAGCGCCAAAAAGCAAATAGCAGCACACAGCGAGACGGCCGAGCAGACCATTATCGCTGGACGGCGGCCGAATTTATCCGAGACGCTACCGATAAAAGAGTGTGCGATAAAGCCGCCCGCCATCGCTATCGTCATAAAAAACGAAACCTCGGCCGCGCCGTATCCTTGCAGCAAAACATAAACGCTGCCCATAGTAAAAAAGCCGTTTGTAAGGATACCCGCGACGATGCTGGTGATGAGCGCCAAAGGCACGAGCGTAAAGACCCTCGGGATCGAGACGCTCTTTTTTTCGGGGATCGGCGGCTCTTTGATGCGTATCAAATTTAACGGAATACTCGAAAACAAAATAAGCGCCGCGCTAAGCAAAAGCACGTGAGAAGTGGATAAATTTAGCGATAGCACGAGGATACCCAGCCCAAAACATACGTAAAACGTGATCTCGTAAAATGCCAGTACTCGCGAGCGAACCTCGTTTCTAGCGCGCGCGTTTAGCCAGCTTTCGATTATCATCAAGATCGAGTAGTAGCAAAATCCCAAACATCCGCGCAAAAACGCCCAAAAATAGAGATTTTGACTAAGATCGTGAAACATCGCCGCGATACCAAAAAGCGACGCGAATATCCCAAAGCTCCTGATATGACCGACTTTTGAGACGATTTTGTGCGAAAATATCGTAGCCGCCATAGCTCCAACGAAAAATACCGCGATAACAAATCCCGTCTCCAGCTCGCCCGCGCCCATTTTTTTTAGCTCGACGCCGGCCGAGCTGATGATGAGGCCGTTTCCTACAAACAAAAACGCCATCCCCACAAATAGTGCAAACATCGATCTGATCGTTATTATCGAGCTATTTCTCATTGCTTTTTACTCCATATATCAAAGCGCCCGCAGGCATCGCCGCAAGCGCGATCAAAAACGCGGCTACATCGAGGTTGTCGTGCCTTTTTAACGCCAAAAATCCGACGACCAAAACCGCATACGCAATCAGCCGAAAAGGCACGAAAGCGGTGAAGTAGTTGGGCGAATTTTGCTTTAAATTTTGCGCGAAATTTTGCTTTTTTGAGGGCTTAGTTTCGCTGTTTTGATTTGATTCGTTTAAATTTGTCTCGTTTGCCCGGCTTGAATTTGACCGACCGATTTGGCTTGCGTCGTTTAAATTTTGCTCGTCAAATTTAGCCCGCTCGTTTTCGTCGTTTAAATTTAACTCATCTAGACGCCTAACATTTTCGCGGCGCGGGTCATGCTCGTCAAATTTAGCTTCCGCAGGACAATCCGGAAACTCCTCGTGATTTTCGCCCCATTCGTCTATGTCGTCCTCTGCGGAGGCGTCGTAGCCTCGCACGCCGTTTTCTACGCGTTTTTTGTAGGCTCTAAAGGTCGCGGCCAGCACCAAAAGCGAGCCCGCAAACGCGACCTGCGAGCTGTAAAACCACGCGCGGCCAAACACCGCCGAGCCCAGCAAAAGCAAAGCCTCAAACGCGCCGTAAACGGCAATGAGCTTAAAATTCACTCATCGTCCTCGTCATCGTCTTTCGCGGGTTTAAATTTACCTTTGTCTTTTAGTTCATCGAGGCTTTTTATCTGCGCGTCGTAGGCCTTTTTGATGTTTAGGCCGGCTGCGGCGATACCGACTGCGATACCCGCAAACAGCGTCCACGTCCAGCCGGTTTCCTTCATCATCCAGTAGCCAAACCCGGCCCCGATAGCAAGCGCCACGACGATAGAAATGCCCAGACTTAGCTGCTCAGCGCCTTTTACGACGTCGCCTAAATTTATCTTCGCCATTAGGCAAATCCCCAGCTGTTTTTCATGCGTTCTTGTATCGCTTCGCGCTCTTTTCTGGCCTCTTTTAGACGCTCTTCTAGATCGGCGATCCTTGCTTTTACCTCGCGCATCTCCTCGTTCTCGCTCGCGTCTTGCGCGACTATCTCCGCAAAGCTCTCGTCCGCGGCTTTAATGGCAAATTTGATATCCTCTTCGCTCATCGCGTCGCAGATAAAGCCCGTCTCAAACTGGCTAGGCGCTAGATAGACGCCTTTTTTAAGCATTTTTGCGTGAAATTTGGCGTAAAGCTTGGTATCGCTTTTTAACGCATCGTCGTAGTTTTTAACCTCGCTTGCGGTAAAGAAAAAGCCAAACATCGAGCCTCGCACCGTCGTTTGCAGAGCAATGCCGTGCTTCGTGGCGACGCTTTTTAGCCCGTGAGCAAACAGTACGGCTAGCTTATTTAAGCGGTCATAAAGATAATGATCTGCGAAAATTTTACTCAGGCTTGCGATGCCGGCGGCCATAGCTACGGGATTGCCGCTTAGCGTACCGGCCTGATATACGGAGCCTTCTGGGCTTAGGCAGTCCATGATCGCCGCCTTTCCG
>NZ_CALINL010000316.1 GCF_938045225.1 uncultured Campylobacter sp. | reverse complement strand
TTTGTTTTGCATACCGTAGTTTCTGCTTCTGCTTGGCTAAGAGACCTACCGGCATCTCTTATGCATAATTTTAATGCTATAACTCCGTTTGCTTCGGTAAAGTTAAATCTAGTGACGTTTGTAGCTAGCAAGCTTGATGGAGCATTATTGTATTCTTCCCCGACCCATGGTCTAAAGTTGTAGCGAAGAAATAGATCAAAGTCTCCGTCTCCGTTTGTGTCGCCTGGCTCAACAGCATATGCGGTATGTAGTAGGTAGTATTGTTCAGATATAAAATTCGAGCGGTAATTTCTAAAAGCTATTACATTGTTGGTGGTGGTCAAATTTGTAACTACACCCACTGATTGAGCTTGTGTGTTGTTGTATCCGAAAGATGTAAGAGGGTTTATATTTACTCCTTTAAACATTATGCCTATATTTTGATTTGCTATGCTTGCCCTTCCTGCTGCTAGATCATTTGAGGTAATTGTTAGGTCGCTTATATTTTGATTTGCAGTACTTTGTTCATTTAACACTGGCGTGACTAGTCTGCTTCCTGGAGTTGCTATTGTGCCGCTATTATCTGCTGTATTTCTAGCAGATGTAAGCGGACTGTCTAGATCGGCTAGGCCACTCCAACCTCCATCCTGAAAACTTTCGTAGCTATAGCTAACCCATTCTAAGATAGTATATGTAGCATTTAGCCCGGCGTCTGATGTCGGGATCATGGTTCCGTCAGGTTTTTTGCCTATGGTGGAGCCTCTAACTCGTATAGAAAGCCTTTTTGAAATTTGCTCCAAAACTAGCTCGGTTTGTGCTTCGAGCGTGTTTATAGCCCTGCTTTGCAAGTAGTTTTTGTATATATTTAGTGTAGCTTGAATGCCTGCATAAGCCAATAATCCAGTAATTACTATTACTACTGTAAGTTCTATTAGGGTAAATCCTTTTCTTGTATTTTTCATTTTACCACGACCTAGTATAGATATCCGGACTTGTGCCGATATTTGCCGAATATGCTCGAAGGGTTATGGTGTGACCGGCTCCCTGACCCGCAGTATTTTGAGTGGTTGCTGTTACGCCAATTCGCCTTATGTCGGGATTGTTTCCTCCAGACATATCTTCGGATAATCCAATACTACTAACCAAATCCGCAGTTATGATACTATCTCTATCGTATCCGGCAGTACTCCTTATCTGTGTTGTTATATTGTTAAACGACGCTAAATCTCTAGTACTATTTTCCCATGCCGCGCATGCTACTCCTATTCTTGCGATATTTGAAAATATTCTTCGTCCCTCTTGCGGTATACCGTTTGTGGTATAAAAATTATTTAAACCTCCAAATATAGGAGTCGAAAGTCGCTCATAGTTAGCGTCTCCAGTGCAACTCCATGATGCCGTAGATATGATGGCAAGTCTTGTTTTGGCGTCCATAACAGTTTCTTGTATTACAGCCATTTTGTTGTTATCCGATACTGTAGAAAATATTTTCGGCAAGGCAGTCATCGTCAAGCCTATAATGACGATGGCCACTATAAGCTCTAGTAAAGAAAAGCCTTTTTTCATTTTTACCACTCTAGTCTCTTGCTTGGTTTATTGACGATATCGTTCAACTTGCCTTGGCCGTCTGCACCTACTACGTTACCCACTCCTACGTCATTACCTTTTTCATTGAGTGCTCGTCCGCCCCAAGATGAGTTGTTTGAGGTGAAGTTAACGATAAATCGATTTGCAGTAGCCGCTGCGTTAGAAGGATCGAATATTAACCAACTTGAACCATTCATTGATACGATATCGGTTCCGGCTATGGTGCTTGATAGCCTTACGCTTTCCACGCCATTTACTATGGCGTTGGTTGCGGTTACTGTTGTGGTTGCGGCATTGGCAAATGTACCGTGCGTTCCTTGGATGATATTGTTGTGAGCCGTATTTTTAAACCAACGATTTGCTTGAGGCAGTGCGTTGTTTGTTGCTATCAAAGGATATTTTATTGTACTGCATTCATTGCAGTAGATGCCATAGTATATATCCGCATTAAAACCAGTTGCCGGTCCGGTATATGTCGGTGCATATACTTGACCGTAGTAAAAGGTGGTGTTTGTTATTTTTGTGCCCGCAGGTTTAGCGTATGTAGCTCCGGTAGCGCTAGCCATAGTAGGAGAAGCCGTAGATGAGATGTTGTTAAATGTAAATACGTCGCTAGAAACGGTAAATGGGTTTTTAGCCAAATTTGTAGCTCTAGCGAAGTTAAATCTTATGCTAACCTTTGCCGTAGCATCGCTATCGGCAAATGCATTTGCTAGGACTCTATATTTACCATCGTTAGCTATACCGGGAGTTACTTTTGTTGCATTGGCGCCGGCGTTATTGTTGAAAAATATTACTTCGTTTCTTGCGCTCGCAAGGTTTCTTGCTAAAACAGCAGCATTAGTAGTTGCGGAGTCTGTCGTTTCGCCGTTATTATCGGTATAACCAGGGATGATTTGATCTATGCCCATATTAAAATTAACATTTTGTGCGTAGCAACTTCTTGTGTACAAGTTTGCAACACTGCCGGCACTATCTCCTAAACGCGCTTGTATATCAAATGTAGCGGCAGAACTCATGGCTCTATCGTTT
>NZ_CALINL010000315.1 GCF_938045225.1 uncultured Campylobacter sp. | reverse complement strand
ATAAAATAATATATGGATTATTGTATGAACGAAGTCGTTATATATTCAAACGAGCTACACGAGCTAAAATTTAATACTCTCACGGAAGCGCAACAAAACGTATTTTTTACTATCTTGCAACAGTTTAGAAATACGGACGGCTACATATTAGAACTTGATTTTTATAAAGTATTCGAGTTGGCTCAAGTAGCTGACAGCAGTAGCTATCGAAAAGAAATCTTAGATAAGCTCGGTAAGCTGCAAGAGTTTAAATTTCGGTATGAAATCAATGATGAAGGGGATTTACGGCAAGAGATTATTTTTCCCATGCTTGAAACAGACACCAAAAATAGAATTTTAAGAGTTCAGGTATCACAAGGTTTTAAGGATCGCTATATTTCAAGCCCACTAAAAGGCTGGACAAGGTATGAATTAGCCGAGTTTGTGGGGCTTAGCGGGACGTATGCAAAGACCATTTATCGATATTTGAAGCAGTTTAGGCAAACTGGTTTATGGCATATTAAATATAAAGACTTCAAGGAGCTTTTAGGGATACCCGAAAGCTATCAAGCGTGCAATATAGACCAGCAAATTTTAAAGCCAGCAATAAGAGAACTATCAGCAGAACGCAACCTGTTTGATCAGCGACGAGCACCGTTCAAAGGGCTTATGATAAAAAAGATTAAAAGCGGACGAAATATCGACGCATTAGAATTTTACTTTGAGCCGCAGCCTATAAGCGACATCGAGCGCGACAAAAAAGAAAACCGCCGAAATTTAGACACGATAGCGAGCGACATCAAGCGCCAAGATATGCTTCGAGAGTTAAAGCGCAGCAACCCTATCACGGGCAAAGCCGTCAATGACTTTGACCCGTATATAGGCAGATACCTACGCATATACAACGAAAAAATGAACGTCACGGATATACTAAAAATCCAAAGCTTCGAGCAAAGCGGGGAGCAAATAGAGGTCAAGCTTTTCAACGTCGATGACGAATACTCGACCGTAATGAGATTTGACAATTTTAAGCACTTTAAAAATACTTTCGAGAGGTACGGGGACTAAATGACGACAATCAAAGACGAACCCGGCTTAAACGAAGCAGATCAAAAAGAGCTTGAGAAAATCATCGCCGCAGACGATCGCGGCGAAATAGAATAATGCCTTAGTTTAGGATATTAGTTGCTCATTAGCATATAAAATAGCTCTACTATTTGATTTCCTATAATACGAAAAAGTATAGATAAAACTGCTCTTTGGATTACATATACTATTATTTTTTTCACCATATATCCTTTTTACACTATTTATCTTTGTCTGATAATTCTATTTTTTACCGTCCTAAAAAACGTATATAATTTTTTAAGCTGGTTCTAAATAATATTGTAATATTATATGTTTTTAACATATAATATTACAATTATGTTTTTAACATATAAGAGGCATAAGTATGAATTTAGCGGTTCTGCAATTAAAGGGCGGGGTAGGAAAAACGCCGCTAAGCTTTAGTTTGGCTAAAGACCTAGATCTAAATTGGCAAAGCAACGACGACTCGGTCGTGCCACAGTTTTATAAAAAAGGTAAAATATTGGATCGATGCGAGATCGCGACGGATACAATCTATGATTTTGGCGGATTTGCTTCAGCTGGGGTGCTTGAAATTTTAAAACAATGCGATTTTATCATTGTCCCAATTACGCCAAACCCAAATTCTATAAAAAAAGCGGCAAGCACCATATCTCAAATCAAACCGCTTGGCCGCAAGATCATAGGGGTTGTTACGAACATCTCATCTCAAAAAGAGTTAGATGAAACAGTGGCTACAATCAAAGCCGTTAATATCATATGCTCCAAATTCTTTATCTTAAAAAGCTCAAGGATTTTTGAAAATGCAATGACAAACGGCTTGAGCTTTCTTGAGTTATATAATGAAAGTAGCTTAGCAAAACGACAGTATCAATCGTTTATAGATATGTATCAAAAAATCATCGATTACATCAAGGATAGTGTAAATAATGGCGAAATTAGAATTGGATCTCTCAAGCAACGAGATCGATGAACTCGCAACCTCGAGTTTTAAAGAACAGGACAAGGCGCAAAAGGCAAGAAATGTAGGTGGTAGACCAAAGAGCGCAAACCCGGCCGACAAAAGAACCACGATGTTTCTATCCAGCGATGAAATAGCCTTTTTAGATGAGATGGGGTATGTGACTAGGACAAATAGAACGCAATACCTAAGATCGATTATTAGAGAGAAAATGGAAGCTATTAACAGTGAGAAAATATTATAAAAACAATATAGTTAAACTTTTTAAGTTTTCTGCATTTTTAACTAAATTTTTATTGATTTCTTAAGTGTTTTTACTGCTTTAAGCTAAATTTTGCTTAAAGCGGGTATTAAATGCAAACCAAAACATCATTAAAATCGGTACTTGCTTAAATTTGTATTGAAAATTATGATTTTCATTACCTATCCAGTTGATCCACGGTCGGTGGCTTCTTACCGACGAACGGAATATTGTGCCTCGTCTCAATTTTTGATTGCCCTATTTAACTCTTTTTTAGCCTCATCTCGCTCAAATTTTGTTTTTCTAAGAGTTATAGCTGTTCTATTGCGTTTTTGCTGCATTTTTTCTAGCTCTTCGACGCGCATATTTAAACCGTATGCTAGCGCTATGTCCATTTTGGTGAAGCTAATAGAAAATTTGCACCAAGAATTGGCAATACTAATACTTTCTTCAATATTATATCCTTATAAAATAGAAATTTAAGCTTTGATATTTATTGTTTTATTATTAAATTTGTAGCTGTCAGTTAAATTTATAAACGCCGTTTTTACTTCGTTTATGTCTAAATTTACGCCGTGTTGCTTTGACATTTTACTTAGAAATTCAAGCATTTCATTTAGCGCGTCTTTTGAGGTTTGGTTTGCGCTTTTCATAGTTTGCGCGTCTAAATTTTGCTGCATAGCTTTTCGCTGTTCGAGTCTTGCTTTTTGGGCTCTTTCTTGTAGCTTTTTAAGCATCTCTTTAAAGTCTTTATCCATTTGCTCGAATAAAATTTGTAAAGGGTCTTTTGGGGTGTCTGCCTCTTCTTTCTTGGATGTATTTTTAGCTCTTTGATTGATATTATCAAATGCGCGATGAAATTTTATAAATTCTTTCATTGGCTCACTTAGTGCATTAAACTCTTCATCTGAAACTCTATCAGGGTCATGGTTTAAAAGCCAAAGCTGTATTTGTTTATTGTATTCATCGGCATCTAGATTTTTATTGTATCCGTTTAATATCCCTACATATGTCGTTTCCCCTTCGGTCGTCCTCAAATTTTCATTTAAAATACCAACCAAAAGCCCTCCTTTTGTAATGGAGCCATCTTTGTTTGTATATTTGTCTCGTGTAGTATTGAAATTTAGTCCATTAGGTGTAAATGTCTCTTTGCCATTATTGTTGTTATCAAAAATATCAGTCGATGGTTTTAGTTTATTGCCATTGGTGTAATACTCACGAGTAGAGCGATTGTAAAAAGTATTACTCAAAGATCTACCTTTGTTTATTCTTGGGTCAAAGCTAAGCTCTGCAGAAAAATAATCGGATGCAGTATTGTATTTTTTGGTGATCCTTAGTGTCTTTTTATCGTATTCGTAGCCTTGTGGAAATTTTGAGATCTCGTCTGTTGTAAAGCTCTCTTTTGAATTTAGTGTTTTTTCATCTACAAGCTGGGTCAAGACTTTATAGGCATTTCCAACTGTCTTTGCAATGTCAACACTTTTAAAGGAACGAGAGAATTCATGTCTAGTTCTTACACCAACGAGTGATTTTATAGTGTCCGAGTGGATTTTATAGTCATCTGGTATGCCTGCATCTTGATTGAATTCGCTCATAAAGTAGCCGTCTTTATCAACCTTGTAGCCTAAAACACTATCATTAGTATCGGCAATATCACTGTTTTGAATTTTACTCTTAGTAACTGAAATATTCGAAACAGTTATGTCTATACTTTTTAAACTAGGAGCTATAGTCATTTTTATAACCTTTTTGTCTATTATCGATTTAATATCGGCAAAAATTAAAAATACTTAAGTTTATTTTAGGTAAAGTTAAGGCCAAATTTAACAATGTAGGTATTTGAAAATAAATAGATTTTACAAGGGCGTAGTAGATGACGATGAATTTAAGGAGTAAAAAATGACTAATGCGGTTATGCTTCAAGCCAAAGACGGCTTTACCCTAACTAGCGAAATTATTAACGCCATGAAACAATTATTCGGCGAACATATTAACATAATAGAGCTTGATAACGACATGATTGAAACATTGCAAGGCGAAGTAAGTGAGGCTGATGTGATAAAGCTAAAACACATTGTTAAAAAGCTAGATAAAGGTAAGCTTAAATTTTATACCGAAAATGAATTTTCGCAGCAGCTAGCCAAACGAGGTTATCAGTGGTGATCGTATACTCTGACGAGTTTTTAGACGAACTGGGGGTTATAGCTGACCACATTGCCAAAGACAGTAACAGTCGCGCAAATAATTTCATGCAAAGCCTAAAATCGGAAATTACAAAGATCCCGGATATGCCATACAGCTACCGTAAAAATAGAAACATCAATCGTGAAACTATAAGGGATTTAATTTTTAAAGGTTATACGGTTACTTTCTCGATCGGCGACGACAGAATAGAGATCCTAGGAATTTACAAACGAAATTTAACGCGCTTTTCGTGATATATGTAAATTTATAAATAA
>NZ_CALINL010000314.1 GCF_938045225.1 uncultured Campylobacter sp. | reverse complement strand
AGGCAGGGTAAAAATTTATCTTTATTTTTTGGAGTGATATAATTTATTAAAATGCATTAAAACCTCCTCAAATTTTTAACACATTGCTGCTGATATGTTAAAAATTTCGTATTTTCTTAACATATTATAGAAGACTTGTATGCTATAGTATTAGTCCATGTTGTAATATTTCAAACAACTTTAAATTTACAAAGTAATTTATGCGACCGAGCTTTACACATTTAAATGCTCCTAGTTTTTCGCAAATTTTAAGATATTTAGAAGCGGTTTGTCTAGAGATATTTAGTTTTTTCTCTACCGATTCTATTTTTGTATACGGGTATGAAAAAAGTAACTCCACAAAATCCTTGCTATATACACTTCGCTCTTTTTCCTGCAAGAGCTCGCTAAATTCTCTTATAGCATCGTCTATCTCTTTTATGAGCGTGACGGATGCCTCAGCGGTACGCTCTATGCCGTTTAGCATATATTCTATCCATTCGCTCCACTCGCCGCTTTTACTTACGTTTTCTAAAAGTTCGTAGTATTTGGATTTGTTTTTTATGATATAGGCGCTTAGATATAAAATCGGCAAATCAAGAAGCTTCTTGTGCGTTAGATATAAGACGTTTATGATGCGTCCGGTTCTGCCGTTTCCGTCATAAAACGGATGTATGGTTTCAAACTGATAGTGGATAACGGCTAGTCTAATTAGCGGATCAAGCTCGTCTATGTCGTCGTTCATATACTTTTCTAAATTTGCCATCAACCTATTTATATCGTCTATGTGTTGCGGCGGTATATGTTTTATCTCGCCCGTGGCGGGATTTTTAAGCATAGTTCCGCTTTGGGTGCGAAATCCGGCGTTACTACGCTGCAATCGTTTTTGAATCTCTAGTATATGACGAGTTAAGAATAGATTATCTTTTTTTATAAGCAAGTAGCCCTTTTTTAAGGCTATTTCGTAGTTTATAACCTCTTTTGCGCTTTGTGCGATTTTGGTTTCGTCTATCTGCGCCAAAAATAGCTCATCGTGCGTCGTTATAATATTTTCGATCGCGCTTGAGTCTTTTGCCTCTTGGAGTACTAGAGAATTTATCAAAATATCATGGTTTGGAATGGTTTTTATAAAACCGTTTAGCTCGCCTAGTTTTCTTGAGGCTCTATTGAGTGCTTTATAAATTTGCTCGGTAGGCTTAAAATATAGCGGAAGCTCTTGGGGTATAAATTCTCTTTTTTGGGTCATGTTCTTACTCGTACTTTTTGTAGTAGTCTATCAAAAATGAATTAAAATTTGGATTTAATTTAGCGTATGGCATTCTTTATGCGAAGAATAGTGTAGGGCGGTTGGCTCCTATTGCTTGTTCGGCAAAGATATCATGAGGTGTTTTGGTTATTTACTTAATCATATAACCTATTGCAGTTCCTGGTGACCTTGGATTCAAATATATCTTTGCTTTTTTGTATAGTTATATACACTCCATTTTACAAATTTATAACCCAGTCATTCATGCGAAGGATGTCTTTTTTAAGCACAATATGCTAGAACCAACTATGCCGCGACTCTCATCGTATAGTTCATCAATATATTCACCATCTATAAGCACGTCCGTATATTCTAGCCTTCTAGTTTCATTGATTACTTTTTTGTAATGTATAGCCTCACGCTAAGATCGTTTTATCTGCACCATTTGGCAACTTTAGCCAATCCAATTGATTGTAAGAAGAGTAACGCCTTCTAAGCCGTTTATTCCACGATATTTTTCAATTTTATCTATTAAGTATTCTACGCTGCACTCCTATATCTCATATAGACATACTCGTAAATTTTCTCTCTACATATCGCAATACTAACGTCATCATAGCACTCAGGCAGCTCTCCCCAGAGAGTATCACGGATGAGATTGTCTACTTCGGCTTTTGTCTCTTGTTTGTCGCTCCAGTGATCCAGCTCGGCGATTTTTATTTTTATCTTATCAAGTAGAGCCGCGGCTACTTCTTTGATCTTTTTTATTTCATTTTTGCTAAGATCATCTCTAAAGAGCATATCGTAAAGCGATAACTCTTCATCACTCGCAAATCCCTCTTTTGCGTAGCGTCGCTCTTCATTACTCATCTGACTTGCTAGATCCATAAGCTCCATAAACGTCTTTTCTATGGTCGCTCTGTCTTGTTCCGTGTTATACTCTGCGATGATTTGCTGGTAGCGTTCATAGTAGTCTATGCGGTTAGGATTGCTAAAGAGCATACTATCTAGCTTTTGTTTGATGATCTCCTCTAGATCTTTTATGGCTAAATTTTTGGTTTTAACCTTTGCAAATTCACTACGCAGCAGATCAAAGTCGATAGCGCTTATATCAAATCTACGCGCGGCTTCGCTATCTAAAGTAGGCTCATCGGCGATTTTTACATGTTCGTTGATGATTTTATGTATCTCGATCATTAGGTCAGTTGTATTTGTATGCTTTCGCTTTTTTTGAAGCTCAGTGTAGATAGCTGCGATAGCTTCATATTGCTTGCGCATTTGAGCGGTTATGTCGTTTCGGTCTGTATATTTTATGAGTCGGTTAAGCTCCGAAGCATAAGTTGTAAAAATTTTCTTATCCCCGATACTTCCACAAACAGCATTAGCCGCCTCTTGCAAATATGCAAGCTTTGCAAAATCAACCGCACCGATAAGTTTTTCTAGCTCAAATTCTTTTTGCTCTAAAAATTCCTTTGTCTTTTCTATCACCTCTATGATGCGCGCGACGAGCTCCTCTTTATCTATTGTTGGATCTGTGCCGTTATTAGCGCCTAAATTTGCAGTGTAGTCTGCAAGTGCTTTTCGAAGCGCCTTTACGATACCTATATAGTCAATTATCAACCCATTGCTTTTGCCCTCGCTTACGCGGTTTGCTCTAGCGATTGTTTGCATAAGCGTATGCGCTTTTAGCGGCTTATCAAGATAGAGGCAAGATAGGCACTTCACATCAAAGCCAGTTAGCCACATAGCGCAGACAAAGACTACTCGCAAAGGATTTTTGCTATCTTTAAATTCTTTATCAAGCTCTCGCTTCTCCATCTTTTCTCTGTGATGCTTGATATCTAGATCCCATTTTCTAAAAGTCTGAATTTCATTTTGTTCTTGGCTTATTACCACCGCCATTTCGCACTCTTGCATCCATTTTAGCTTGCGTTCTAGCTCCTGCGCCTCTTGTTGGGAGACTTTTTTGATATTTTCCTTTAGGGTTTTTATCTCCTCTTGCCAGCACTCTTGCACGAAGTTATACATCCTAACGCACGTTACTTTATTTAGACAAACAAACATCGCCTTTCCGCTCGTCCACAGATCGCAGTAGTGCCTAACAAAATCACGCGCGATAGATTTTAGCCTAGGCTCTGCTGTTAGCAGGTGTATCTCTTTTGCAAATTCAGCCTCTAGCTTATCCTGCTGATCCACATCAAGATCAGCATTTTCTATGGCGTCTAAAATTTGATCCGTTATTTCTGGATTTTGCAGACCCGCGATCTTTTCGCCGCGATTTTCATAGTAAAGCGGCACCGTCGCGCCATCCTCAACCGCTCTTTTAAAATCATATACCGAGACATATCCGCCAAAAGTCCTAGCCGTGATATTGTCGCTAGAAAGCAAAGGCGTTCCGGTAAATCCTATACGAGCAGCCGTTGGTAGCAGTTTCATCATATTATCGGCAAATATCCCGTATTGGCTGCGGTGTGCCTCGTCCGAGATGATGATGATATCGTGGTCGGGATAGATAGGCTCTTCATTTGGTTTGTTAAATTTTTGAATAAGCGTGAAAATAAAGCTTGGATTGCCTCTTAGCTTTTGCACAAGATCACTGCCGCTTGTTGCGATATACTGAGAGGCTTTTATATCTTTGCCAAGCAGCCCGCAGTTTTCAAAGGTATCGCTTATTTGAGTGTTTAGCTCGTCTCTATCTGTTAAGATGACAAAGGTTGGCGTTCCTGGCATCTTTCGGCGCACCTTTTTAGCAAAAAATAGCATAGAGTAGCTCTTGCCAGATCCTTGCGTATGCCAAAAGACGCCCAGTTTGCCGTCATTTAGCTTTCTTGCGGCGTATGCCTTCATTGCCTCATTTACGCCTAGATATTGGTGATTTCTCGCGAGAATTTTCGCCGTATGGCCGTTTGAGTGATCGTAAAGTATAAAATTTTCAAAAAGATCTAGGAAATTTTCCTTCTTGCAAATTCCTAAGAGCATAGTCTCAAGAGCCACACTTCCTTGATCGTTTTCATCAAGCCTTTTCCACTCATGGAAAAACTCAAATTTACTCCCAAGCGTGCCGACCTTTGCCTCCATGCCGTTTGATAGCATGAGAAAGGCGTTGTAGTAAAACAAATTTGGTACCGTATCTTGGTAGTCTGTGTAGTTATCCTCATATGCGTTGCGAACATCGACCGAGCTATTTTTAAGCTCTACAAAAAGTAGCGGTATGCCATTTACAAAGCCTACGATATCCGTTCTTCTTCTATGTAGCTCTCCGTGGATTTTTAGCTCTTTTATGGCTAAAAAGTAGTTATTTTCAGGGTTTAAAAAGTCTATAACCATAGCCTTTTTTATCTGCGTTTCGCCATTTGGCTTTTTTATGGTTACCGGGATTCCGTCTCGGATAAGGTAGTATTTCTCTTCATTTACTTGTAAAAGCGAAGCCGTAGATAGTCTGCTCTCTAAATTTCTAAGAGCCTCGATGATCTGAGCCTCATTTATCCAAGGGTTAAATTTCTTAAGCGCCTCTTTGAGATAGCGAGTTAGGAGAATTTCTTTATAGCTCTTTCTGCCAAAGCTCTGTCATTTGCTATCCATGCG
>NZ_CALINL010000313.1 GCF_938045225.1 uncultured Campylobacter sp. | reverse complement strand
AATGTAGGCATAGTATTCATTCCAAAAAAGATGGTCACTGCCAGTTGACCACTGGATACCATAATGTAACTGGGTACTATCTCTTGGCTCACTTGGTGGCACTAACCAAAGCTTTTGACCAAATGTTTTTTCTAAGGTTGCTTGTTTTAGTGGTAAAAGCAAATCCATCCCATCCAAATGATAAGCCATATCACGTTTTGTCATCTTAGCCACTTTACACTCCTTTTTTCGAGTGATTTTATAAATTTTATTCTGATAAGAAAACAATTGAATTATTTTATGTTTTTATAATTTTTAATTGAATATTTCAATGCTGTTTAAGAATAATAGTTTTATAATTCAATTTGTATTTTAAACAATTACCAAAGGAAGAAAAATGCAAGATGAAAATGCAAAAGTAGGCTGGTGGACTCCAACATATACGATAATTGTTATACTCTATGGTTTGTATAGGCAATTTATAATACCAGATGAGCTTTACAATAATACTATGTACATATGGGCTGGTGCGATAGCTTGGCCGCTTATTCTGCTTGGCAATATTATTAATTTTGTTTTACAGACAGATTTATTTTCCGAATACGAAATTATAAGGGCTGTTTTTGGTAAATAAAACTATTTTTTGCATATTTCTTTCTTTGATTGTTTTTGAGTGTTCAAACAAAGAAAGCACTATTCAGGACGAATTTTACAAACTTTGTATGCTAGAACACAATAAGCTCCCTGCCTTTAAGCGAGCCTGTAATTGTTTAGCCAATAAAAATGTAAAAACACTGAGTAAGCAACAAATTAAAGAGCTTTTATCAAAAGACACAGATGATATAAAGCCTATTATTAGGACGATATTTTTAGAAAAGAACATCTTGCAGCAAGATGAAATTAATTGTTTATCAAAGGCCGTATTATGAAAGAAAACACAGCAATGATGGCAACATTAGCTGTCATTTTAAGTATATGTTTTGGAATTTACGTTGTATTTTTTAGCGATAAAGCTAAAATGGAGAAGGAAATTTCGCAAGCGTGCAAATCTATTACACGCGAAATTAACGAAGAAAAAAACTTTAATCATGATGGCTTTTGCAAATGTATCGTAAAAAAAGCAATGCAGAGAATAGATTTAAAGACTGCCGCTTACATAAAACAAAAAGGGCTACATTACAGCCTAAGTGACTTTATAGATGAAAACGAGGCATATCAATGCAAACAAGAAGTGCAATAAAATTAAGTTCTGCACTGCTTATATCTCTTTATTCTTTGGGTTGTAGCGATATAAGACAAAATTTTACAGAAGAGATGACGCAAGGATGCCTCTATACAGCACAAATACCGAATGCTAGAGCAGTTTGCAAGTGCATATATTCTTATGTTGCAGATAAATTCTCGGATGAAGAACTTGAAGTGATAATGAGCAAAAGCCAGTCAAGCATGACTCTTAGTTTAAGGAATAAGATATCAAAATATACCGACTGGCAAAGTCCAAGCATGTCTTCACAAATACAAAAATGCAAAGAGCTAGGTGAGTAAAATTTAGTCCAAATTTCGCCTAACTTTAGCGGGATTACCGTAAGCGACGCTACCGCCTGCGATATCTCTTACTACGACGCTGCCCGCTCCGATGACGCAGTCTGCGCCGATTTTTATGCACTGCACTACGCAAGATCCTATTCCTACGTGGGTGTTTTGCCCCACTATCACGCCGCCTGCTAGCGCCGCGTTTGGGCTAACATGGGCAAAATCTCCGATCTCGCAGTCATGCTCGATGATCGCGCCAGTGTTTATTATCGCGCCCTCGCCTATTACAGAGCGCGCGTTTATGACGGCATTTGGCATCACGACCGCGCCCTCGCCTATTTTTGCGCTACTACTTACTACCGCGCTTGGATGGATTAAATTTACTACGCAAAAGCCGGCGTTTTTTACTCTTTCTTGCAGGATGCGTCTGATTTTATTATCTCCGATAGCCACAATCACGTCCGCTTTTTCGAGGCTCGGGTCAAATTTGAGCACGTTTTTACCGTCAAATTTGGAGTCATCCAAAAACACGACCTCGCCGTATCCGCACGCCCTAGCCACGTCAGCGACGACCGCTCCGTGTCCGCTAAAGCCGTAAATATAAATTTTAGTTACGGCCATTAAATTTCTCCGTCGTAGCCATACCCTCTTTGCTCACGCCGCTTCGTTTTAAGACCTTTTGTACGGTTAAAATCGCGATTTTCACGTCCAGCGCAAAGCTAAGCTCGCGGACGTATCTCGCGTCAAATTTAAACTTCTCCGCCCAGCTGATCGCGTTGCGGCCGTTTATCTGCGCTAGCCCCGTGATGCCGGGTCTCACGTCGTGGCGGGTTGCCTGCTCGGCGTCGTAAAGAGGCAGATACTCAACTAGAAGCGGACGCGGCCCGATGAAGCTCATATCGCCTTTTAGCACGTTAAAAAGCTGCGGTAGCTCATCAAGGCTGAGGCTTCGGATAGTCTTGCCGACGCCGCTTAGACGCATCTCGTCGG
>NZ_CALINL010000312.1 GCF_938045225.1 uncultured Campylobacter sp. | reverse complement strand
GTGAACAAAGTGGTAAATTAACTACTATTACTGGATTATTAGCTCTTGCTTCAGTTGTTCTCGGTACTATATACTATAAAAAAAGTCAAAAAGACTAATTTGTTCTCATTAAATAAAATAAAATTAAATTTTATTAAATCTTTTATCCTATTTTTAGGCAAATTTAACTAAAATACCCCCACTCAAAAGGCAGGAGATTAACTTTGAATAAAAAAAAGACGTTTTTGTTTTCAAGCGTTGCGGGCGCGATGATATTCGGAGCGGTTTTTAGCGCAAATTTAAATGCTAAAGCCACCGAGGACGGATCGAATTCCAAACTGCAATCGCTCTCTAAACTTACAAAAACCATTTCTACTATCGAGAAATATTATGTTGATGATTTACAGTTTAAAGAGATCGTGGATAAGGCCATAGAGGGGCTTTTAAACAACCTTGACGCGCATTCGGGATTTTTAAACGAAAAGGCGTTTAAAGATATGCAGGTGCAAACAAACGGCGAATTTGGCGGTCTTGGTATAACCGTCGGCATGAAAGACGGCGCACTAACGGTCATCTCGCCTATCGAAAATACGCCTGCGGATAAAGCCGGTATAAAAAGCGGCGACATCATCCTGCGCATCGACGGCAACGCGACTCTAGGCACTACTATAGATGAAGCTGTAAATAAAATGCGCGGCAAACCAAAGACGCCTATTACGATAACTATCGTGCGAAAAGGCGAGCAAAAGCCGTTTGACGTCAAGCTCGTGCGCGACATCATCTCGGTCGAGTCCGTTTACGCAAAGATGATCGAAAAAGACAACATCCTCTATCTTCGCGTGACGAATTTTGACAAGCACGTAACCGAAAAGGCCGAGGAATTTATCAAAAAATATCCGAAAGCAGAGGGTATCGTACTGGATCTTCGAAATAACCCGGGCGGACTTTTAAACCAAGCGGTCGGACTAACGAATCTATTTATAGATAGCGGCGTGATCGTATCTCAAAAGGGCAGAAACGAGAGCGAAAATAGCGAATTTAAAGCCGCAAGAGCAAACAAAATCACAAATTTACCGCTTGCGGTGCTAGTTAACGGCGGAAGCGCGAGCGCGAGCGAGATCGTAAGCGGTTCGTTGCAAGACCATAAACGAGCCGTCGTTATCGGCGAAAAGACGTTCGGTAAAGGTAGCGTGCAAATCATTCTACCCGTAGACGACACAGAAGCCATCCGCCTAACGATAGCGCGCTACTACCTACCTAGCGGTCGTACTATACAGGCGACCGGCGTAGAGCCTGATATCATCGTATTTCCTGGCAAAGTGCCACAACAGGATGAAAATGCATTTTCTATAAAAGAGAGCGAACTAAAAAAACACCTAACCAACGAACTGAGCAAAATAGACGCAAATAGTGACAAAAACTCTACGAAAATCACAGATAATAAGACTATAATAACCGAGGCTAACGTAAACGACGATATACAACTAAAATCGGCGATTGACGCGATCAAAATTTTACAGCTAAAATAAGGAGTGCAAAATGCAAAAAAAAGAGCTGATCTACGAAGGGAAGGGAAAAAAGATGTTCGCAACGGACGATGCGGACTTGCTAATAGCGGAATTTAAAGACGATCTAACCGCCTTTGATGCGCAAAAAAGAGGTAA
>NZ_CALINL010000311.1 GCF_938045225.1 uncultured Campylobacter sp. | reverse complement strand
AGACGACTGGCGCGGCCGAGCGCATAGAGCGGCTAAAGGGCGCAGACGTCGTCATCACGAACAAAGTCGTGATCGACAAAGAGACGATGGACGCGTCAAATCTAAAGCTAATCTGCATAAGCGCGACGGGTATGAACAACGTCGATCTCGCCTACGCCGCGGCAAAAGGCATCGCGGTAAAAAACGTCGCCGGGTATTCCACCGCCAGCGTCGTGCAGCATACGTTTGCTTGCCTTTTTGCGCTGACTAATCGCATCAAATTTTACGATAACTACGCGCAAAGTGGCGAGTGGGCAAAGAGCGAAATTTTTACGAATCTAGACCGTAGTATCGGCGAGATCGCGGGCAAGAGCTTTGGCGTCATCGGCCTTGGCGAGATCGGAAGAGGCGTGGCGCGCATCGCGGCGGCATTTGGTGCGAATGTGAGCTACTACTCCACTAGCGGCGCAAACGCAAACGCCGAGTTTAAAAGGCTAAATTTAGACGAGCTTTTAAGCGACTGCGATATCGTGAGCATCCATGCTCCGCTAAACGAAAAAACGCGAAATTTGATCGGCGAGCGGGAGCTAAATTTGATGAAAGAGAGCGCCTTACTCATGAACTTCGGACGCGGCGGTATTGTTGACGAAAACGCCGTAGCTCGCGCGATAGACGGGCGAAATTTGCGTTTTGCCTCGGATGTGCTAGAGACCGAGCCTATGCGTGTGGATCATCCGCTGCTTCGTATCAAAAACAAGGAAAATTTGATACTCACTCCGCACGTAGCATGGGGCAGCTTGGAGGCTAGAAAACGGCTAATCTCGCTCATAGTTAAAAATATAGAAGAATTTATAAAAGGATAGAAAATGGCAAGCGAACACAGCTTTGATATAAGTGCCGAGGTCGATATGATGGAGGTTAAAAACGCTCTTGAGACGGCGAAAAAAGAGATCGCAGCGAGGTATGATTTTAAAGGGCTTGCGGCCGAAGTAGAGCTAAATGAAAAAGAGAAATTTATAACGCTTCTTAGCTCAAGCGACAACAAGATCGACGCGCTAAAAGATATAGTGATCTCAAAGCTCATCAAGCGTAACATCCCGCCAGTTGCGATCACAGAGACAAAAAGAGAGCCAGCGAGCGGGGGAAATTTAAAGGCTACGCTAAAGCTAAACGACACGCTTGACGGCGAAAACTCAAAAAAGATCACCAAGGCGATCAAAGACTCAAAGATCAAGGTAAGCGCGCAGATTAGGGGCGAAGAGATCAGGGTGACAAGCAAAAGCATAGACGATCTGCAGGAGTGCATTAGGCTTGTGAAGGGGTTAAATTTGGAGCTGCCGATTAGTTTTAAAAACTTAAAATAGCGGGTATTTTCGCGAGCGCTTTTAAATGAGCTAGAAAAATTTCGCTCCGCAGGCTACATGCCTAGCGCACGCTCGATTTTTCGTCGCAACATTTAAATTCGTCTCGCGAAACCGTCGCTTGATTTTTGTATTCAAAATTTGACGGCTCGTCAAATTTAGCCGCAAATTTAACGTATCGAAATTTTAACTCTCAATTTAAAAATAAATAAGGATAAAAATGGGCTTTTTTAAGAAAATTTTCGGCAAACAAGTCGATCTGGGCGAGCAAATGCCGATTTATTTCGCAAGTAACGAAGAGGACTATATGCAGCGCGCATTCGAGCAGGCGCGCGAGAGTTTTAGGTATTTTTGGCGCGAGCTTTACTGGGAGCGCCACAGGGTCGTGCCGGGGCTTGATTTTGCGATGGTTAAAATTTGCTTCCTAGATGTCGTAGATGGCGAGGAAGTCGGCGAGCACATGTGGATAAACGACGTAGATTTTGACGGCGAGACTATCTCTGGCACGCTCGTAAACGAGCCTGACGCCGTGCAAAACGTAAAAAACGGCGACCGCGTGAACGTAAAGATAGACGAGATGAGCGACTGGATGTTTGCAGTGGGCGGACGCGCGTACGGCGGCTTTAGCGTGCAGGCGATGCGCTCGCGTATGCAAAAGGGCGAGCTAAAAGAGCACGATAAAGCGTGGGGGCTTGATTTTGGCGATTTTAACGATATTTTAGTCGTTTACGAACAAAAAGAACACCCTGAAAATTTGACCGAGCACCCGATGTGTAAAAATATGCGCGAGAAATTTGAGCAATACGTAAAAGAGAACCCAAGTATCCTCACGGACGCCGATGAGCTCGGATTTACGCAGCTGCACCACGAGGCGCTCGCGGGCAATCTAGCGCTCGTAAACGTACTGCTGGCAAACGGCGCCGACAAAAACGCGCGCACGAAAAGCGGAAAAACTGCGGCTGATTTAGCCGAGCATTTGGGTTGGAGCGAAATCGCAAAGGTGCTTAGATAACTAAATTTATAAATTTTAAATAAGATAGGTAAAATTTGAGCTACCAAGATATTTTAAACCAAAAAGACGAGAGCATTAAAAACGCTAAAAAATTTGTAAATTTCTTAAAGGCGAATTTTTCATGTTGCGAGATAAGAAATAGCAAACAAGCGCGTTTGATCGATCTTTTAAATGAAGAGAGCGATCTTTTTGATAGGCTAAATAGGACAAATTTTGCTGAAATTTCAAAAAGACTCGTCGAGATAAAAGAGCAGATCGTTCTTATTGTCTTAGACATAAAAGACGAGATCAAAAAAGACTTTAGCGAGCAAAACTATGAATTTTACAAAAGAGCGCTATCAAAGGAGTCAGACGAGCTTGAAAAGGTCAAAAACGAGCTACTTTTAAACTCATTTTTCGAGAGTCGTTTGAGTGAGCACTCGGCAAATTTAAAGGCAAATTTCATAAAAGAGTGCGTTGCTTTTTTCTTTAGGCATTCAAATTTCATCGTGCCGATTATTAGTGTGCTTTGCTACTTTTTGTATTTTGGCTCCGAGATCGGATATTTCCCGAGCTTAGATAGTTCAGAGATGATATTTACGGGCATTTTGCTCTTTTGCGCTACCGCATTTGTCACCTTTTTTGAGATATTAGTCCTGGTTTTTATCTCATTTTTATACCAAAAAGACGATAAAAAGTACAAATTTAAAAAGCCAAAATTTCTATTTTTTTATAACTCAAATTTCATCTACGTTTTAACGCTCGTCTCATTTGCCGTTTTAGCCCTTGCAGCCTTCAAGCTAAACTACGGCTGGGGCGCTATTTTATCGCTATTGTTACTCTCCTACGCCGGAGTAAATTTGGCAGTTTTCTTTAAAGATAGACCAAATTTTATCATCTATCTTTTGTCGTTTCTCATGATTTTACTCTTTATCATTTCGGTTGTTATCTCAAAAAATAGCGAATTTTTGGCGCTTTGGATGCTATTTTGCTCATTCATGCTCTCGTTTATGCTAGGCGTTTCAAGCATCAAAGAAACCAAGGACTTTTCGTTTGTATTTTACGCTGCGCTCACTCTTATGATAGTTTCAAACTCGCTTTTGTTTATCAAATACTCAGCCAAAATATTTAATATAGGCGATGTGGATTATAAATTTCTACTAGTTGATAAAAGTGCGTTAAATGCCCTACCAAAGTCACTTTGCAAGGCGAAAGGCAAAGATCAAAGACCTTGCGAGATAGATGAGAAAGCGGTTAAAATTTATGGCATAAAATCACTTTGCAATATCGGTAAATTTTACTATCTGCAGACAAAAGATGGAGAGAAATTTGAGCTTGACTCGAGCAAGATCATCTCAAGGGCTAAGGAGTAAAATATTCAAGCTTATGGATAAAATTTAACGAAATACAACAAAAAGATATATAAGCTCACCTGTAAATTTCTCCGGCAGAATTTACGTTAAATTTATTTAAATAGGTTAGACTAGGGCCTTAAAATTTTATTTTAAGCAAAACCTAAGTAAAATACGCGATAAAAATTAAGAAAAGGAATTAATTGTGGGATTTAAGAATATTATAGAAAAATTTGCGGTAAATTACGCTCATAATTCTATTCAAAAATCACTATACAACGAATTTAACATAGATATTTTGACCACAACTTACACCAAAACTCCAAAAAAAGACAAAAAGTACATGCTCTACGCGCATGTGCCTTTTTGTCACACTTTTTGCCCGTATTGCTCGTTTCACAAGTATCACTACGAACAGGAGCTTGCGAAAATTTACTTTGAAAATTTACGCGAGGAGATGAGGCAGGTAAAAGAGGCCGGCTTTGACTTTAGCTCGCTTTATGTCGGCGGCGGCACGACGCTTATCAACGAACCCGAGCTTGAAAAGACGCTAAAACTTGCAAAAGAGCTCTTTAGTGTCGAAGATATCTCGGCCGAGAGCGATCCAAACCACATCTCGCCAGAAAGCCTAAGTCGCTTTGACGGCCTCATCGACCGCTTAAGCGTAGGCGTGCAAAGCTTTGACGATGAGACCTTAAAAAGAGTTGGCAGATATGATAAATTTGGCTCAGCTGAGGAGACAAAAAGAAAACTCGAGCAGGCTCTTGGCAAGATCCCAGTCATAAGCCTCGATCTCATCTTTAACCTACCAAATCAAACAAAAGAGCAGCTAATAAACGACGTAAATGTCGCAAAATCGATATCTCCGCAGCAGATCACCTTCTATCCGCTCATGAAATCAGAGCTAACGAGAGAGAACATCGCTCGCTCGCTGGGCGTCTCAAACGTCGATAACGAGCGCGAATTTTACGAGATCATCGTGAGCGAATTTGCCAAAGGCGGATATAAGCAAAGCAACGCTTGGGCGTTTTCAAACGAAAAAAGCGCAGACCTTCGCGACGAATACGTGGGCTCAAATTTAGAGTACGTGGGCGTTGGCAGCGGGGCATTTAGCTTCCTTGACGGCGAGCTAGTTATAAACGCATTTAACCTACTTGACTACGGCAGAAAGGTCAAAGAGAGACAAAGTCCAGTCATCGCAAAATGTGCATTTAGCAAAAAAGAGAGACTAAAATACACGTTTTTAACAAGGCTTTTTGACGGCGCAGTCGATATCAAAACCTACAACGAGCAAAACGATGCAAACATCAACAAAGACCTATTTGTCGAGCTTAGCTTGCTAAAACTTGTAAATGCGATCTATGAAGAAAATGGCGTTATCAAGCCGACATTTTTTGGCAAATACATCTGCGTCGTGCTCATGCGTGACTTCTACGCTGGCATGGATAAGGTGCGCGCGATATTTAAGAATGACGCGAAGATCAAACGCAGCAAGGTGCTTCACATCATGAGCGAAGACACCGAGCAAAAATTTGAACAAAACATCATTCAGCCGCGAGCCGCTATGTAAATTCGGGTAAATTTGACGCGATTTTGCCGTCAAATTTATCTCTCCCGCGAACTGCTTTCAATTTATCGCGAAAATAACCCGCCGCCCAAGCTTGTTTAAATTTAATTTATGCTAAATTTCGCCCCGAAAGCGACCTTGCGGGCGCAAATTTTACCAAAGGCGAAGCGGTGGATACGGATAAATTTTTAAGCGAAATTTGGGGCGCTCTTAAGCTATTTTTAGACCCAAAAACTCAAATTCTCGCAGACGAGCGAAGCCTCGCCGTTTTGCTCGCGGCGGATGCGGAGAATTTTGATAGATTTATGGCGCTAAAGGAGTTTAGGGATATCCTGCATGCGCTTGGGCTAAAGGCCGACATATACAGCCTGCAGTGCGCTCAGCTAGGCGCGATAAACGCTCTAAAATCCGCTAAAATCTCAAAATCAAAGCTCATTGCCGCCTTAGAAATCCTGCAAACCGAAAACATAATCTCCGCCGCGCATTTTAAGAGGCTTTCGGAGTTTTTGCGGGCCCTCGGCGCGGATTTGACCGCAGGGAACGAGCAAGAGGGCTCAAATTTTAAAAAATCAGACGTCTTTCACCAAAAAATAGACGCGCTAAACGATATCTGCGAGCAAATTTTATCGCTAAACCCGGGCGCGCACGTTGCAAACGCAGCAGCAAAAGCGCGGCAAAAAGCGCATGAGCTAGAGTTTAACGTCGCGGTCACGGGCGTCATAAATGCGGGCAAATCAACCCTGCTAAACGCGCTGCTGGGCAAAAGAATCCTGAGCGCATCAAACGTACCCGAGACGGTAAATTTGACCGTGCTAAAATACTCGCCCGAGCCTTTTGCAAGGGTAAATTTTTGGAGCGAAACAGAGCTAAAAGAACTTGGAATAGCCCAAGTTCAAGATGACGAAATAGCTGAAATTTACGGCGGTGCGGGCGTTAAATTTGAGAGCAAAACGGCGCAAAATTTAAAGGTCAAATTTAACGCGGACGACGAATCGGAAGCTAAATTTGAGAGCCCTAGCGTGAGCGAGATTTGCTCCGAACCGCCGGCTAGCAAGACCGTCAAAACGTACGAGATCAAGCGCTACACCTCGGCGGACTCCAAATACGCTAAATTCGTAAAAAGCGTTGAGCTTTACGAAAATCTGGAGCTTTTAAAGGATAACGTGCGCATCATCGATACGCCCGGCATCGACGACGCGGTGGCTGCGCGCGAGGAGCTGGTGCGGCGATTTATGCGGGAGTGCGATCTGATGGTGCACCTGATGAACGTCTCGCAAAGTGCTACGCAAAAGGATCTGGACTTTATCGTTTCAAGCTTGCAAAACTCACACGCCGTGAGGCTCGCCGTGCTGCTAACTCACGCCGACGTGCTAAAAGAAGGCGAGTTAAACGAGGTCGCTGCCTACGCCAAAAAGAGCGTCGAGGAGCGCACGCGGGAGCTGGGTATCGGGGCGGAGTTTTTCGCCGTGAGCGCCAAAAGCTACTTTGAGGGCGGACAAAACAGCGGCGTCGAGGAGTTTAAGCAGTATCTTTACGAAACGCTTTTTGGCCCTAGCAGCCAAAAATCGCGCCTTGGCATCGAGGCATATAAAAAGGAACTCGGTCGCGTCTGCACGCAGTTTGCGGCGGATACGCAAAGCGAGATTTTAAAGCTAACGGGCTCAAATTTGAGCTTGTCGCAAAAGCTTTCTGAGCTAAACGAGCAAAAAGCCGCGCTAGCTAGCCGTCTAGAGGACGTGAGGGGTGCGGTAAAAGAGGAGCTAGAGCGCCTAGATACGGCCAAGACCGCGGCTAGCTACGAGCTTGGTCTAAGGTCTTTGGCGCAAACGCTAAAGCAGCGCGTCGCAGATGACGTAAACTACGCGGCAGCCAAAAAACAAAAGATCGACCTGCAGCGTCTGGCTCGTATCGCGCAAACGACGATCAAAGACGGCGTCATCGTCTTGATGCGTCAAAATCGCAACGAGATCGTGCGGCAAATCACCGCGTGCACGCAAAATATCGCGCTGAAATTCGGCGAATTTGAGTGCAAAATGGCGGCGGTCGAGGTCTTTAGCATAAACGACTATCTGAACTCAAAAGGGATAAATTTAGAGTGCGCCCAGGTCGCGGACGCGGTGACTAGCGCGGCAAATGCGGGCGTGCAAGGCGTAGCCGAGGCCGCCAAAGTAGCCGCGGAGGAGTTTTTGGGCGCCCAGCGGATCAAAAATTTCGTTTTCGAGCTTAGCGAATTTGAAAAAAGCGAGTTTAAAAAGCAGATCGAAGCCGCGCTAAAAGATAAAGAAAAGGCGCTCGCAATCAGCGAAGAGGCGCTAAAAATCGAGCTTGCCCAGCTAGTAAAAACTAGCGGGCGGGACTCGCGCGAGCTAGAGCGACTAAACTCGCAAAGCGAGGCGATAAATGCCATAAATTTGGAGCTGCAAAGTGTTTGAGGAGTTTATAAACGCGTATAAAACGCGGTATTTTAAGATATTTTCGGACGATTTTCACGGGCGATTTAGGCGGCTGCAAAACGAGCTAACCGAGCCCAAATTTCACCCGAGCGCCGAGCTAAAAGAGGAGCTAAATAAACTCGATCTGTTTTTATCTAGCCCGCTTACGGTCGCTATAGTCGGGCAGTTTTCTAGCGGCAAATCGACGTTTTTAAACGCGCTTTTGGGTAGCGAGATTTTACCGTCTGGCCTAACTCCCGTGACTTCAAAGCCTACCTTTATCAGATACGGCGCCGCGCCTGGGCTTAGCGTGCTTTACGAAAACGGCAGAGAGCTGTATCTAGGCGTCGAGGAGATAGGGCGCTTCGTCGATCAGCGCGTGTTTGGCGATGATGTTAGCAGGCTTTGCGTCTACGCGCCCTCTGAGATTTTAAAGCTGGTAAATTTCGTCGATACGCCGGGGCTAAACTCGCTCTCAAAGGCCGACACAGCCGTCACGCACGAAGTGCTAAAAGACGTCGCTGGCGTCATCTGGCTAAGCCTCGCCGACAATGCCGCGCGCGCTAGCGAAGCCGCGCAGATCGAGGAGTTTTTAGCGGATGGGGGTAAAACGGCGATCTGTTTGCTAAATCAAAAAGATAAGCTAAGCAAGGATGAGCTTGAGAGGCTCAAAATTCACGCGCAAACGACGTACGGGCGGTTTTTCCAGCGCATCATCCCGGTTTCTGCCAAGCAGACCGTAACGGCGCAAGCTGCGGGCGATGCGGCGCTTTTAGTAGAGTCGAATTTTAGCGCTGTGCTAAGCGCTATCCGTGAACTTTTTGGCGGCGAAGAGATAAAAGAAAAGTTCGTACGCGAAAAGTGCGCTAGGTTGGTTGCCGTAAATGCCGAACAGCACGAAAAAATCGCTAAAATTTACGAAAAAGCAGGCGAGATAATCGCTAAATTTGACGCTGAGCTGGAGTCAAATTTAAAAGCCGTGCAAGAAAATTTTAAACCGAAAATCGAGCTAGCCTTTAACGAGCTAAAACACGTCGCAAAGCTCGTCGCAGACGAGATCCTAGCTAGCCTAAAAAGCGTGAAAAAGTATAAATACTCGCCGCGAAAAACGTTGCTAAAGGGCGAGTATTTTGAAGCTAGCGCGTATGAGGCGGTGGATTTTGACAGCGACGAGGTGTTTTCAAAACTCATCTACAACGACGTGAAATTTGCCAAATTTTTTAGAATGTACAAGCGGGGTTTAAGCGCGCTACAAGAAGAAATCGGCGCGGCGCTGGATGAAATTTACGCTCGGCTGGAGCGCGAGTTTATGATTTATAAATCCGAATTCGAAAACGCGCAAAAAGAGGATGAAACGCATTCCGATACCCTGTTTGCCGACGTTAGGACGTATGCGGGGCAGGTGTATAGGACGTTTTTGCGAGACTATGAGACGGCGAAATTTAAAGGGCTGCAAAAGACGGCGCTGTTTTTTGAAAAGCTAAACCTCAAAGTCGCCGCAAACTACGAAAACGCCGTTAAAATCGCCGTGTATTTTCTAAAAGAAAAAATCGCGGGCTCAATGCGCGCACACGAGCAAAACGGCTTTGCGCTCTTTATCCCGAGCTTTGACGAGGTGCAAGACCGCGTTTTGCTGTCGCTAAATTTATACGAATTTGAAAATGAGATGCTCGGCAATGCGTCGTTTTTAAATAAAATTTTATCAGCATTAAAGAGCGAATTTACACAGATAAAGGATGAAAAACTAGCTAAGATCGCGACTCTATCGGCAGGACATAAGAGGCTAAGGGATGAAATTTTAAAAGCGGGCGATGGGTTTGGCGGGTAAATTCTGCTTTGAGCGCGGCGATCTAAGCGATATTTGACAGCCAAGTTAAAATTTGCTCCCAAACGGGCTTTTTGTTCTCGTCCTTGAAGCCTAAAAGTAACTTTATGAATTTAAAAACGAAAACAACGAGCAGGAAAATATACGTGATGAAAATGCCGACTAAAATTTCGTCGAAATACTCTTTTGATATAAAGTAGATGAGCGCACACAGCGGAGCGCAAAGGGCTGCGATACCTAAAAATAGCTTGACTTGGCGTAGTAAAAAATCACTCATGCTTGATAACCTTTTCAAATTTGAGTAGCTAGGGTTGCATAAATTTAAATCGCTTGCCAAATTTTCGCTAGCCGAGCTGCAAATTTAATGCTTAAATTTGCAAAAATGCGCGATAAAGCCGAGCGTTTAACTCAATTTTAGAGCAAGCGCAGTCAAATTTAACAAAAACGTTAGGCTAAATTTAACTAAATTTAATCCGCCGCACTCCAAATTTAGCCGAATTTATCCGTCAAACCCGACCTTCTTATCCTCGCCGAAATTTGAGCTCATCTCGCGTTTGATCTCGCTTTCAAAGTCGCTCATCGTAAATATCCCGTCCTCGCGCACGGCGACTTTTAGCGCCGTATTTTTGAGCGCGAGCATGATTTGCGCGCCGCTTAGCTCAAATTTAGCTAGCTGCCTGACGTCGAAATTTTCCTCAAAGCTCGCATTTTCGGGCAGCACTTTGCGCCAGATCGCAAGACGAGCGGCGAGGTCGGGTTTTTTAAACTCGATCTTATAATCAAATCTGCGAGAAAACGCGATATCTAGGCTTTGCAAGAAGTTCGTCGTGGCGATGAGTACGCCCTCAAAGCGCTCGATTTGCTCCAAAAATATATTTTGCATTTGGTTGTGCATCTTGTCCGCGCCGCTGCCGCCCTCGACGCGCGTGCTTAGAAACTGATCGGCCTCGTTTAGCAGCAGCACGGGTTCGCTCTTGCTTTTGGCGCAGATTTCTTTGTAGGTGTCGAAAATTTTACGCACGTTTTGCTCGCTCTCGCCGACGTATTTACTCAAAATTTTAGAGCAGTCAAAGCTAAGAACCTGCTTTTTTAGGCTCTTTGCGAGGCTAAGCGCGCTCATGGTTTTGCCCGTACCCGGCGGTCCGTAAAAGATGATTTTGGCGTCCACGTTTTTGCGTGACTTGATCCCCCAGCTAGATAGGCGCGCCAGCACGCGGCGGTCTACTTGCTTTAGGATCGCATCTAGCAGCTCTTTTACTTTGACATCCAGCACGACGTCGTTTATGTCGGTCGAGGGCTCGATGAGCTCAAAGATCTCTTGCTCTTTTACGAGAGTTTCTAGCGCTAGTTTTTTACTTTTGCTCTGGGTTTTGGGGTGCATTACGCTTTGTAAAATTTCGTCGGTTATATAAAACGTCCTGCTAAAGCCGCCGTAAGCGTTTAGCGACTCGTCGTAGTCGATGAGACCGTTTTCGATCAGTTTTGAGCCCTCGTCTAGTAGGGCGCGGTTTTTGATGCGTTCAAATTCATCCGCGCTTAAAATCCCTACAAGCGCGTTTAGATCGCGGTTGGCGTCCGTTTCGCCGACGTACTCTTCCTTTAAAAGCGCGAGAAAAATCAGTTGCTCTTTGTCGTTTAGCGCGTTATCTTTGAAAATTTGCTCGACGGAGATCGAAATTTTGCTTAAATTTAGCCGTTTTTCGATGATGGTTTCTAGCTCTTTTACATCTTTTTCTAGGCGGCTTTTGGCGTCGCTTGAGACGTTTTTGCTAAAAAACGAGAGCTTGCCGTAAAGCTCCACGCGCAAAAACTGATCTTTTAGATAGTCTAGATGATCGGCGTAGGGCGCGACTGCGGGCAGCGTAAGCCCAAACTCGCCTTCTTCTAAAATTTTTAGAAAAAGCGGCGAGAGTGAGATCTCGCTGTGAAGCAGGCCGAGCAGATTTGAGCCAGAGGCCTCTGCGCCCTGGTTTTTAAATATAGAAAAGCCTTGCACGATCCAGCCGCTTTCTAGCAGGTTTTTTACGTCTGCAAGACCTGCTAAAAATTTATACTCCTCGCTACCAAAAACAGCGCAAAGCACGTCGTAAGCGCTACTTTGCGGAGTGCCCTCGACGTAGCTTTTGCTCAGGTGACGTAAAATTTTCGCCTCGTTTTGGCTGCATTTTATGAGCGAGGAAATTTTAGAATTTTGCTCGCCGCCGATAAACTCTATCAAAAACCGCACTAAATTTCACCCCTTATCTGCTCTTTTAAAACGCGCTTTAACACCTTGCCCGTCGCGTTTTTAGGCAGCTCGTCTTTAAAATAAATCGTCTTTGGAATTTTAAAATTCGCCAAGTGTTTCTTGAGATGCGCGCGGATATCTTTTTCATCCAGGCTCATATTTTCTTTAAACTGTATAAACGCCGTGACCTCCTCGTCCGCGTGCTCGTCTCTGACACCGATAACTGCGGCGGCTTCGACTTCAGGTAGTTTAAATAGCACCTCCTCGATCTCGCGCGGGTAGATGTTGATGCCCTTTGAGATGATGAGGTCTTTTTTGCGGTCGACGATAAAGATATAGCCCTCCTCGTCGATCTTAACGAGGTCGCCCGTGCGTAGCCAGCCGTTTACGATCGTTTCGTCGGTGGCGTCTGGCATGTTTAGGTAGCCTTGCATCACGCAGTCGCCTTTTACGATTAGCTCGCCGACCTCGCCTGCCGGTAGCTCCATCATCTCGTCGTTTATGCATTTTACTTCGTAGCCCGGCAGCGGCAAGCCGACGCTTGAGATTTTTTGTTTTTGCAGCGTGTTTGCCGATACGATAGGTGAGCATTCGCTAAGGCCGTAGCCCTCTATCAGCACCGCGCGCGGAAATTTGACGCGAAAATCCGTGATAGTCTGCTCGGCCAAAGGCGCTCCGCCGCTGATGAAAATCCTAATGCAGTTAAACCAGCGAAAATACCACGGGATTTTGGCCTTGCCGATAGCCGTATAGATCGCCGGCACTCCTAAAAATACGGTCGCGCGCTTGAGCAGGACTTGTTTTAGGACGTTTGAAAACGGGAAAATGGACTTTACTAAAATAAGTGAACATGCCGCAAATATCGGCAGTAATACCATCGCCGTGAGAGTAAAGCTGTGAAACATCGGCAAAAATACGGCAAATCTATCTTTCGTGCGTACGTGAAAGACCTCGTGCGCGCCTTGGACGTTTGAGATGAGGTTGCGGTAGCTGATCATCGCGCCCTTTGGCTTGCCTGTGGTGCCTGATGTGTAGATGATGTGGGCTAGGTCATTAAGCTTTGGTCTGTCGGTCAAATTTAGCTCTATACGGCAGTTTAGCGCGTGAGCGTAGGCGATATTGTTTCCGTCAAATTCAGCCCTATCGCCGATCCAGACGATCTTTTTAATCGCCGTTTTGCTCTCTAGCCCGCGTATCTCTTTGGCTAGCTCGGCCGAGGCAAAGAGAAATTTCGCCCTGCAGTCGTTTATGATGTACTCGAATTCTTCGTATTTTAAGAATGTATTTATCGGCACTGCCACGGCGCCAAGTAGCGTGATGGCAAAGTAGCTAGCGATAAACTCGGGCGAGTTATTTACGATCATCGCGACGCGGTCGCCTTTTTTTACGCCCATGCCTTGCAAAAACGCAGCCAGCGTAAAGGCGTCTGCGCGTAGCTGATTGTAGCTAATCTTGCTAGTTTCTGTATAGATCGCGATACCGCCGCCGTTTTTATCGACCGCGGCGTTTAGCATATCCTCGAAATTTTCGTAAGGGTAGTTCATGACTGGGCCTTAAAATTTATATTTTACGTTCAAATTTATCGCCTGAGCGTTGCCGCGTTCAAATTTGCCGTTTGGATAGAGCCCTGACGCGTTTGAGTAGTAGTTTACGTCGCGAGCTTTTCTGTCTTGGTAGAAGTAGCTAGCTCCCAGCTCCAAAGCGTCCGTAAATTTGTAGTTAAAGCCCGCTGCATAGATGACGGCTTTGGTATCAGGCAGGTCAAAGCCCGTGGTGCCCGCTCTAGATGCGGCCTCGTCAAACGTAACCGCGCCCATTAGGCGGAGTTTATCCGTCGCGTCGTGCGCTACGCCGATGCGGTAGGCGTTGCTATCCTTCCAGTCACGCTTTTTAGATGCGTCAAATGCCGCAAAAAACGGGTTGCGATAGTGTGCGGCCGAGGTACCAGGGTAGTTGAAGTCAAGCTCTTTCCACGCCGACCAATACGTTCGCTCAAAGTCAAATAACAGCGTCGTTTTTGCGATTTTGTACGATAGGGCTAAATTTAAGCTCGCTGGTAGCGGTACGGATAGCTTTGCGCTGCCGCTATATGAGCCGCTAGGAAATAGCCCCCTCGGATGCGCCGGCGCGCTGATGTCGGTGTCGCCTTTTAGATTCATATTTACTTTCGAGCGGTAGGTGGCCGCTAGGCTCAAATTTGAAGTCGGTTTATAGGTGATTGCCGCGTTGTAGCCGAAATTTATGCGGTCGCCTTTGATATCCTGCGAGGCGGGTAGAGTGCCTGAGACCTCCTGCACGGCCTCTCCTCTGGCGTAAACGGCGCGGAGGCCAAAGCCAAGTGCGATATTATCGGTTAGCGCGTAGGCGACGCTAGGATTTACCTCGATCACTTTTAGGTCGAATTTTTTAGAAGTGGCCTTAGGTGGTCTTTCGTCCCATCTCATCGACATTCCTGCAGGCACGACGACTGATAGGCCAAAGCGCCAGTCGTCAAACTGCGGCGTCACGAAGTGAAAGGTAGGCACGAGCGCGTTTGCTCTTTTGGAGGTAAGTTTGTCGCCGTTATAGTGCCTATACTTCGTCTTCGACATGCGCAGGTAGGTTAGCGAGCTCTCTAGGTAGTGTCCGCCGTCTAAAAATATCATATTTGCCGGGTTGTTATAGGCTGCGTCGGGTCCGAAGCTCGTCGCGACGTTTGAGTTTAAAAGCGCGATGCTATCGCCGCTTTGCTCGGGGATTTTAAAGCCCGCCGCATTTAGGCAGCAGCAAGCCGCTAGGCAAACGCCGATATATTTTCTCATTTATTCTCCTTTAAAGTTTCTTAAAATTTTTATCTCGTCCGCCCAGATGCTTTCGTCGATCGTCTCTAAAACTAGTGGGATATCGTCCGTGCGGGGGTCGTCTATGATGTTTTCAAATGTTTTTAAGCCCAAAAAGCCTTTGCCTAGGCTCTCGTGGCGATCCTTTTTACTGGCTAGGTCAAATTTCGTATCGTTTATATGCATGCCGCACAGCATATCGCGCCCGACTATCTCGTCAAATTCGCTCATCACGCGCTCGTAGTCGTCTCTGATGTCGTATCCCGCGGCAAATGTATGACAGGTGTCCAGGCATACGCCGATCCTGCTTTTATCGGTACAGCGTTTAATTATGTAGGCTAGGTGTTCAAATTTAAAGCCCAAATTTGAGCCTTGACCTGCGGTATTTTCGATGACTAGCCTTACGTTTTGGCTATTTTCGAGTAGGAAATTTACAGAATTTGCGATATTTTGGAGGCAAATTTCGGGCGAAATTTCGTTTAGATACGAGCCTGGATGAAAATTTATCATCGCTAGACCGAGCGCCTCTACGCGGTAAATTTCGTCCAAAAAGGCGCTAACCGACTTTTGGCGCTGCTGCTCGTTTGGGTGGCCTAAATTTATAAGATAGCCGTTGTGCGGCAAAACGTGCCTGGGCTCGATGCCGGCGGCTTTTAAATTTTGTTTAAATTTGGAGATATTTTCTGGGGTTAGCGGCTTAGCCTCCCATTGGCGCTGATTTTTGACGAACATCGCAAAAGCATTCGCGCCGATATTTGCCGCATTTAGCGGAGCGTTTTCTACGCCGCCCGCGATGCTGACGTGCGCGCCGATAAATTTCATTGAAGCTCTTTTATGATGATTTTTATGCGGTTTTTAGCATCGAAAAAATTGATATTTTTACCGCAAACTTCGTATTTTATTGAATATTTACTTATATCTTGTATAAAACCGCACGAATTTGTCATTACATTTATGCCGTCATACAGCGGCTTGCGCTCCAAAATTTCCGCGAAAAAGTCGTCGTATCTCTCCTCCAAAAAGAACTTTTTGTTAAATTCTTTTTTCTCAAAACACGCGCCGTTCATGCAAATTTTGTCGTTTATTTTTAGATTTACCGTATTTACGCCAGAGCTGTAAATTTGCAAATTTAGCTGGTTTGCGGTTTTATGCAGGAAGCCCACGTCGTTGATTTTTAACGGCGGAGTGAGGATGGTGACGGTAAATTTGTCCGATGATTTTTGGCTTTGCAGCGCAGCGCAACCGCCAAATGCAAGGCATGCGAGCGCAGTTAAAGCAAATTTTGAAAATTTTTTCATGATTTTTTATCCTTGGTTTAAGCTATTTTTTATTATCTTTAATGTAAAATCCCATTTCCGCTAATTTGTGGCCCCTTCGTCTAGCGGTTAGGACATCGCCCTTTCACGGCGGTAACACGAGTTCGAGTCTCGTAGGGGTCACCACTTCATTTTAAATTTTACAAAAGATTTTAATTTTATCCGCTTATCGCTTAAACGCCCTTTATCTAAATACAATTTTTCTTAAATTCGGATTTTCTAAAATTTAACCTCAAAACCGTTTGCGCCGTATTTTGTAAGCTCAAATTTCATTGCGTCAAATTTTAATCTCCGCCAAATAAACAAAAACCAGCCAAATTTAATCGTAAAATTTGATCACCAAACTCCCATTCCTGCCCGCTCAATCAAATTTAAACCCGTTTTGGCTATAATCGCGCCCTAATTTATAAAAAAGGAAAAAAATGTTTGATTGGATTTTTTCGCCCGAGGCGTGGCTGTCGCTCGTGACGCTAACTGGGCTTGAGATCGTGCTTGGTATCGATAACATCATATTTATCGCGATCCTAGTCGGCAAGCTCCCGCCCGAGCAGCGCGACAAAGGCCGTATACTAGGGCTTTCGCTTGCTATGCTAACGAGGATTGCGCTTTTGCTTTCGCTATTTTGGATTATGAAGCTTACCAAGCCGCTATTTAGCGTGTTTGACTTTACGATCACGGGGCGCGATTTGGTGCTGATTTTAGGCGGACTTTTCCTCATCGGCAAGTCCACGCTCGAGATCCACTCAAGCGTCAGCGGCGAGCACGAGGAGCACTCGGCGAGCAAAGGGCATGCGAATTTCTGGTTTGTTATTGCAGAGATTGCCGTGCTTGACATCGTCTTTTCGCTCGATAGCGTCATCACCGCAGTAGGCATGGCAAATCACATCGAGATCATGATCCTAGCCGTCATCCTCGCGGTGGGCGTGATGATGTTCGCGTCTAAGGGCATTTCAAATTTCGTCGATAACAACCCGACGATCAAGATTCTAGCACTTGCGTTTTTGATCCTGATCGGTTTTACGCTGGTAGGCGAGGGGCTCGGTATGCACGTGCCTAAGGGCTACGTTTACTTTGCGATGGCGTTTTCACTGGGCGTGGAGCTCATCAACATCTACGCTCGCAAAAAGTCGGCAAAACGCGCGCAAGAGGCTCAAAAGTAAAATTTGAGCCTTTAAATTTGCTTTTGGGCGCGCAGAGCGGCAAATTTGACGCTTCGGCTTTTTGAGGCGTCAAATTTGAACACGGATGCAGCGGTAAATTTAAAAAGCAAAGGAGCTAGCGTGGACGTAAAAGGCAAATTTTTAGAGATTTTAGAGGGGCTTAAGAGCGAAAAGTTGGCGGCATTTTCGCAAAAACTTATCAAAAGCCCCGAAATTTTAGGCGTAAAAACTCCCGAGCTAAGACGCCTGGCAAAACAAAATTTCGCTCAGCTAAATTTAAAGCAGATCGCCGATTACAAGCCCTTTTTTCACGAGGAGTTCATGTTAAAGGGCTTTTTGATAATGCTCGTTAAAGACGACGAAGTTAAATTTAAGCTATCTAGCGAGTTTATCAAAACGATGCCAAACTGGGCGGTGACGGACGGCTTTGAGCCTAAATTTACGGGCGCATGCTACGTAGATGCGCTGCTAAAACAGGCTCTAGGCTCAAATTTAGAATACGAAAAGCGATTTTTCTACGTTTATTTTATGCGCAATTTTAATGCGCTTCCACTTGAGCGGTTTTTTGAAATTTGCGCCGAGGAAAAAGACGAGCGCTACTACGTGCAAATGGCGGCTGCTTGGTGTTTAGCCGAGATTTTTATCAAATTTGACGGCGCGGGGCGAGAGCTACTGGAGAGCGGGCGGCTGAGTAAATTTACCCACAACAAAACGATCTCAAAGATCCGCGACAGCTACCGCGTGCCAAAAGACGTAAAAGACGCGCTTTTGGAGCTCAAAATCAAGTGAATCTCACAAAAGAGCCCGTAAACAAGCTCGTGCTGTGCCTAGCCGCACCAGCGGGTGTCGCCATGAGCTTTAATACGCTTTACAACGTGACGGGCGTATTTTTTGCCGCGCGCATATCGACGCAGGCGCTGGCGGGCTTTTCGATGAGTTTTTTGCTCTATATCAGCGTCGTGGGCGTGGGGCTTGGCTTTGGCTCTGCGTTAACCGCGCTTGTGGGCAACGCGCTTGGCGGCGGCAAAGAAAAACTCGCTAAAATTTACGCCACAAAGGGCGTGTTTTTCGTGCTTCTCTTCGCTTTTTTTATGGGGCTTTCGGGCTTTATTTTTACGCCACATTTGCTTAAAATTTTAGGCGCGAATGAGGAGTTTTTACGCGAAGCCATGGCGTATAACCGCGTGATATTTCTTGCCTCGCCGTTTTTCTTACTCATAAAATCCCTAAACGGCGTGCTGGTAGCTACGGGCGATACGAAGAGCCTGCGAAACTGGCTTTTTGCGGGACTTTTTATAAATTTAGGCTTTTGCTTTTTAAGTTGCAACCAAGTTGCATTTTGCTAAACTTCGCAATTATTTTTTAAAGGAGAGATAATGAGAAAAATTATCGTTTTTTTAGCTGTTTGTGCTTTGTCTCTTTTT
>NZ_CALINL010000310.1 GCF_938045225.1 uncultured Campylobacter sp. | reverse complement strand
ATATTAACTCTTAATAAACATCCTTTCATAAAAAATCCTGATTTAATAGCATAAAATTTTTTATCATTTTTATAATAAGTGCATTCATAAGCTTTAAATTTTGAACTTTTATAATTTGGAATTTTATATTCTTCTTTATCTTCTATTTTATCCATTATTTCTTCAAATACTGTAGCAACTTCTTGAATATCAGCTTCCACTTTTCTGTAATTATCATCTTTTAATAAATTAAGAGAGTAAACTCCTATACTTAAATCACTACCTGGTTGAAAAAATATAGTTTGAATAATAGGATGATTATCACTTTCCACATCAAGTTCAATCTCTTTGGAAGTTGTATCCCATTTGTTTGGTAATTCTATTGTCCATTTATCTTCTATACAAAATTTTTCTTTTTCAGGAGCAGTCTTAATTAAAAAGCCAAGTAGTTTTAAAATGAATAAAAAAAGTCTCATATTTGCTTGTCCTCCATTTTTTAGGAATATACTCCTAAAACTTTTTATTTTTATAAAAGACGATTACGGGACGATATCCGAATGCATAAATTGTATAGAAATATGATATTTCCTCTTTTTTTGTTTTTATATTATTTCCGGTAATAAAATTTTGATTGGTAATATATATGCATCGCCTTTTATAATTTAATATCTCGCAATACATAATGTAAAATAGAAAAACTGAAACGGCGGATATGACAAGCATAGACAAGATACTGCCGTCTATGATATTAACCAAAACGAATAGCAAAAACATGCAAATAAACACCCTAACGACAAAAAAAGAATTTGTATTTTGATAGCAATACAGAACCTTCTCATCGTCATCAAGCCTGGCACCTTTAGGCAAATCATAATCACTCAAATTTGAGCCTTTCGTTTTTAAAATTTTAGCAGAGTTAAATTTGTAAATTTAGTAGGATATGAGACAAATATTCCAGACAGAATAGGCGTAGTTTAAATAAATTTTTCTTACCCGCAAATGAGCAGACCAGTCGTCCGTGACTGCGGCGGGCGTAGAAAAATTTATTCCAAAATCCGTCATTTATGGGGAATCAAAATCGCCCGCATCAAACCCCAGCTCCAGCGTCCTTATCTCCCCTATCGCATTTCCCGCGATCCCCTTTATCGAGCCAAACATCTCGATCGCATTGTCGCGCACCTTTTCGATCTGTTTTTCGCGGCTCTTCCAGATGCGTTTCATCGCGTTTTTCTCGCGCTCCAGCTCCTCGCTCATCGCAGAAAAGCCCTCCACGATGGCTTCGATGCGCATCTTAAACTCGTTGCTCACTAGATACGAGTAGAGCATCTCCATCTTGTTTGAGCGGTTTTGTGCAGAGTTCCTAGCAAAATTTAGCTCCACGACGCCCTGTCTTAGCACGAAACAAAGCGCCTTAAACTCCTCGTAGTTACACACCCATACGCCGTCAACCAGCCCCATGCGCTCCAGCTCCCGCGGCCGCGCCTCGCTAACGAGCACCCCAACATCGGCGCCCGATGCTCGCATATCGGCCTTAAATTTTTCTATCCATTCGTTTGAGAAATTTTTCGTGCGCTTACTCTCGTAGTAGATTTTGCCGCAGTTTTGCGCCTCTCGGGTATTTACGATCTGCATCACGTCCGCGCCGTTTGCGCCCTTTTTGACCTCATCTATGGTGTCAAATACGAACTTCTCCCGCAGCCACGCCTCAATGGCGAGCTCTTGCGTCTCGCCTTGCAGCTGCTCGCTACCCTGCTCTATGCGCCTTTGCGCCTCGTTTAGCTGCTTTTTTAGCGCTTCTAGCTGCTCGTCTTTTTGCTTAAATTTTAGCTCGTTTTGCTCGGCCAAAGCCTTGCCTAGCCGCTCTTTTTCCTCGTTTAGACGTTTACTTAGCTCGACCTCGGTTTTTGCCATCAGCGCGCTTTCAAACTCGCTCTTTTCGCGTTTTAGCTTTTCTATCTCAAGCGTCTTTAAATTTAGCTCGTTTATCTGCTTTGACTTGGCTTCAAGCTCGGTTTTTAGGGCATTTACTATGTTTAAATTTTCGCCCTCGAGTTTTGCTTTTATTTCATTTTCAAGCTCTGTTTTTTTAGCGTTTATGGCTGCGGCAAATTTAGCGTCAAATTCTTTTTCCTTCGCGTTTAAAGCGTCTAAATGCGCCTTGTATTCGGCCCTCTTAATCTCGATCTCTTTATCAAATTCTCGTCTAGCCGCCGCCATTTTTTGCTTCATTTCAAGCTCAAGCTCGGTTTTAAGAGCCAAATTTACATCGACCTCGGCGCCGCAGTTGCCGCATTTTACGCTACTTTGCATTTACAGCCTCGTTTTCATTTTTTCAAATTCGTCCTGCACGGTGGCCGAGTTTGGCTCGTTACTCATCTTGTCTATCGCGTCGCCGTAGAGGCTGGCGAGATAAATCACTATGCAAGAGACCGCAAAGCCAGGCAATATCTCGTAAACGTAAGAATTTAGCCCAAGCGCAATCCACGCGATCACCGTCGCTCCGCCCGTTATCATGCCTAGAAGCGCCGCTAGCGCGCTCATCCTGCGCCAGTAAAGGCTAAAAAGCAGCACCGGCCCAAAACTCGCGCCAAAGCCCGCCCACGCGTAGCCAACGACGTTTAGCACGCTTTCGTTAAAGCTAAAAGCAAGCGCGGTAGCCACTAGCGCGACGGCCACGACGGCGTATCTGCCAGCGGCGACCTGCGCTTTTTGCGAGATTTCTTTTTTATAAAAGGCAAATACAAAATCCTGCGTAACCGAGCTTGCGCTAACCAAGAGCTGGCTAGAGATCGTACTCATGATAGCTGAAAGTACGGCTGAAATGATGATACCCACGAAAAACGGATGAAACAGCGTCTCGCCAAGCTGCAAAAAGACCTTTTCAGGATCGGCTAGAGGCAAATTTAACTCGCTGTAATACACAAAGCCTATCAGTCCGCTCATCATCGCTCCGGCAAGTCCTATCGCCATCCAGCCGATACCGATGCGACGAGCTTGGGCTAGCTCTTTTGAGCTTCGTATCGCCATAAATCTAACGATGATGTGCGGCTGCCCGAAGTACCCAAGCCCCCACGCCATGAGCCCCAAGATACTTAAAAAAGTCTGATCGTAAAAGACGTTTAGGTGGTTTTTGCCGTATTTTGACACCTCGCTCCAAAATATAGCGCCGTCTGGCAAATTTAGATTACAAAACGCGACTACAGGCACGGCAACTAAAACCAAAAACATCAGCATGCCCTGAAACGCATCCGTGATGCAAACCGCGCGAAATCCGCCGAAAAACGTGTAAAAAACGACGATGGCCAGTGTAAAAATCGCGCCGAATTTAAAATCTAATCCAAAAAAGCTCTCAAAGCTCTTACCGCCCGCGATTATCCCGCTGCTCACATAAAGCGTGAAAAATATCAAAATCAAAAGACCCGAGACTATGCGTAAAATTTTAGTCTCATCCTTGAAGCGATTTTGTAAAAAATCGGGGATCGTGATGCTGTCGCTAGCAACCTCGGTATAAACGCGCAGGCGCTTTGCTAAAAACAGGTAGTTGCAATACGCGCCGATAACGAGCCCCAAAACCATCCAAATCGTAGCAAGCCCCGTGGCATATAGCGCGCCCGGCACACCAAGCAGCATCCAGCCGCTCATATCGCTAGCTCCGGCGCTTAGCGCGGTTACGACCGGCCCTAGGCGGCGATTATCGAGCAGGTATTCGCCCATATTGGCGTTTTTGTTATACGAGTATCGCCCCACGAAAAGCAAAAATCCAAAATACAGCGCGATGGCGATATAGCGAGCGTAATCCATAAATTCCCCTCGGGTTTTAAATTTGAGTTACGATAATATGATAAATTTGTTTAAAAGATAATTTTTTCGCGTAAAAAAGGTTAAATTTATATTTTTTTTCGTATTATTAACCCTCATTACACTTTTAAGGTTTAAGAAATGCTAAACGAAAAATTTTTCAGGGCGCTGTTTTTCGTCGTCATCGTCTCCGCGGGCGTTTACTATTTTTATCCGACGGAGTTAAACGAGGCGCAACGTCTAGCTTACCTTAAAAGCTACGGCGTGACGCTCGGGCTCACCATCGGCGGCACGGCTATCGGCGTGACTTTGGGTTTTATTTTGGCGTTTTTAAAATTTTTAAATATCAAAATTTTAAGCTTTCTCATCGACGAATACGTCGATATCCTGCGCGGAACGCCGATTATTTTGCAGCTCCTTATATTTTCGGTCGTTATTTTCGCGACTTGGAGCGATAACTTTTACGTCGCTTTGATCGCGCTTGGGCTAAACAGCTCCGCATACGTCGCAGAGATCGTGCGTAGCGGCATAAATAGCGTCGATAAAGGGCAAATGGAAGCCGCAAGGGCGATGGGTCTAAACTACTACGTCTCGATGCGTGAGGTAGTGTTTCCGCAGGCGACTAAAAACATCTTGCCAGCGCTTGCGAACGAATTTATCTCGCTGTTTAAAGAGACGTCAGTCGTAGGCTACATCAGCGTCATCGATATCACGATGCAAAGTAAGAGCCTGCAAGCGGTGTTTTATAGCCCGGAGCCCGTCATTTTCACGGGTATAGTTTACTACGTCAGCGTGAAGTTCTTTACGTTTTTGGTTAAAATTTTAGAGAGGAGGCTAAATCGCCATGATTGAGATTAGAAATTTGAGTAAAAATTACGGCGATTTGCGCGTCCTAGACGACATCAGCGTAGATATCAAACAAGGCGAAATCATCGCTATCATAGGACCAAGCGGCGGCGGTAAGAGTACATTTTTGCGCTGCATAAACCGTCTAGAAGAGCCAAGCGGCGGGCACGTCAAGATAAACGGCGAGGATATAACGGACAAAAAAACGGATATAAACAAAATCCGTCAAAAAGTGAGCATGGTTTTTCAGCACTTTAACCTTTTTGCGAATAAAAACGTCTTGCAAAATTTAACCCTAGCTCCGATAAAAGCGGGAATTTTGGATAAAGAAAGCGCAGAAAAAAGAGCCGACGAGCTACTAAAAAGCGTGGGTCTAAGCGATAAAAAATACGCCTTCCCGCACAAGCTCTCGGGCGGTCAAAAGCAGCGTATAGCAATCGCTAGAAGCCTAGCGATGAATCCAGAGGTCATACTCTTTGATGAGCCAACCAGTGCGCTAGATCCCGAGATGATCGGCGAAGTACTAGACATCATGAAGGACGTCGCCGCAAAAGGCATCACGATGCTAGTCGTCACGCACGAGATGGGCTTTGCTAAAAACGTGGCAAATAGGATATTTTTCATGCACGGCGGTAAAATAGCCGTGGACGACACGCCTAAAAATATTTTCGAAAACCCTAGCAATCAGCGTTTGCAAGATTTTCTAGGTAAAATTTTAAACCACTAAAAGGAGGTCAAAATGTCACAAAACATCGTTGCGGCTTTGCCCGCCGGCAAATTTAAAAAACTTTTCGTTTTCATAGCCGCCGCTTTGATGCTTTCAGGCTGCGGTCAAAGCTCGAATGAAAACGCGAGCAAAGACGCCGCAGTAAAAAACGAGGCAGCCCCCGTAGCGGTACAGCAAACGATAAAAGTAGGCTCGAGCGCGGACTATCCGCCGTTTGAGTATATCGACGAGCACAACAAGATCGTAGGCTTTGAAATCGATATGATAGAGGCCGTCGGTAAGAAAATCGGCGTCAAATTTGACGTGCAAAACATGAGCTTTGACGGGCTAATCCCTGCTCTAAAAACAGGCAAGATAGACGCCGCGCTAAGCGGTATGAGCGCAACTGAGGAGAGAAGAAAATCAGTCGATTTTACGAAGCCTTATTATTTTTCGGATAATCTTTTCATCCGCAAAAAGGGCACCGACGTAAATGCGACCAATATGCACCTCAAAAAAATAAGCGCGCAAATAGGTACATTGCAAGAGACCGCGGCTAAATCCATCTGCGGCGACCTAGCCGTGCCTGCAGAAAACGTAGCGGCTGCGATTTTATCGCTAAAAGCAGGCAAAATCGACGTAGTGCTAACAGATAGCCCGATCGGCTACGAGTACCTAAAGCAAAACTCTGATTTGGAGGAGTTTTTAAAGCTTCCAGACGGCACCGAGGGCTTTGCCGTAGCGTTTGATAAAGGCAAGCACCTAGAGCTAATCGGCAAAATAGACGCCGCGATAGAGGAGCTCAAAAAGAGCGGTGAATTTGACAAGATGATGGAAAAATACGGCCTGAAGTAAATTTGCGAGCCCGCACCAAAACGCGGGCTTAAATTTGAAACCAAATTTAAAGGAGAGAACATGAAAAAGATTTTTGCGCTGCTTTTAGCGGCTCTAGCTACGCTTGGCGCCGCCGAGCTAAAGATCGGTACAGCCGCCAACTATCCGCCGTTTGAGTACGTGGACGAGCAAAACAAGATCACGGGTTTTGACATGGACCTAGTAGCCGAGCTCGCTAAACGCGCGGGTTTTGAGTACAAGATCGTAAATATGAGCTTTGACGGCCTAATCCCGGCTCTAAAAACCGGCAAAATCGACGCCGTAGCAAGCGCGATGAGCGCAACCGACGATAGACGAAAGTCGGTTGATTTCACGCAGGCTTACTATGCGACCGGAAACATCTACCTGCGCGCTAAAGGCAACGACGCCATCGCGAGCAAAGACGCGCTAAACGGCAAAAAAGTGGGCGTACAACAAGGCACCGTCCAAGAGATCGCCGCTAACGCTATCGCAGGCGCTAAAGTCGTGCCTGCCGAGGATCCGGTTCCACTAATCATGGGACTAAAAAAAGGCAAGATAGACGCGGTCGTGCTTGATAGCTCGATCGGTTACGGGTTTTTAAAGAAAAATCCCGAGCTTGAGGAATTTTACAAAGAAACCGACGGTAGCGAGGGCTTTTCTATGGCGTTTGATAAAGGCAAGCAAGCAGATCTAATCGCTAAAATAAACGCCGCGCTTGAAGAGATGAAAAAAGACGGCAACTACGACAAACTGCTAGAAAAATACGATCTGAAATGATGAAAAAAAGCGCATTTTTTACTCTGATTAAATTTTGCGCTTTAGCCTTGCTGTCGGTAAATTTGGTAGCCGAGTTTACCGACATGCAAATCACCCAAACGACCAAATCCAAACGCGAAAAAGTCGTCAAAGAAGTCCTGTTTTTAGAAAAAATTTTAGACTACAATACCTTCGTCTTTAGATTAAACGCCGCCGTGATCGCCCCTTGTAAGCTTGCAAACGTCAAATTTTATAACGGTGCAAAGTGCATAAAAGATAAAAAAGAGCTGGAAAATTTCACCAAATCCTACGACAAAGAGATCAAAAAGATATTTCGTCCTGAACGCAACTACTACGTACTCACGCTAAAAAATCTAGGCGATAGATGGCTGTGCGAGGTAAGCGACGAAAGCAGAATCCTAAACAAAACCCTAGTTAAAAACGGCCTTGCCGCGCCCACTAGCAAAGAGTACCAAAAAATCGAAGTCAAAGAGGACTGGGCAAAGAAAAATCACGCGGAAATTTACGAGTGCCTAACCGGTAAAAAGCTAGAAGACGAAAAAGCAAAGAAAAAGCCGAAAAAAGCCGAAAATAATGCCACCAAAAACGTTCAAACCGAGCAAAACCCTGCAAGCGAGCAGCCTAAACAAATGCAGCCGCAAACTCCGCCGCCGACGCCGATGGAGTTGCAAGGAAACAGCCCCGTAAATTTAAGGGAGCTAGGCGTTGAGTTTGGCAAGGATTTTGGCGACAGATAAATTCGCCCAAAGATAAATTTAACAAAAACCGATCAAGGCAAAATAATGAAAAATCCTAAAAAAAATATCCTAATCATCGCAGGCAGCGATAGCGTCGGAGGTGCAGGCATACAAGCCGACATAAAAACCTGCGAGGCCTACGGCTGCTACAGCGCGACTGCGATCACGGCACTAACCGCACAAAACACGAGCGGAGTGAGCGCGGTGATGCCAGTAACGCCCGAGTTTTTAAACGCGCAGCTAGAAGCAGCCTGCGCAGAGCTAAAATTTGATGCAGTAAAGATCGGCATGCTCTTTAACGAGGAACTCATAGCCTGCGTCAAAGGCTGGCTAGAGCAAAACCGAGGCATAAGCGCCGTGATAGATCCCGTCTGCGTGGCGAAATCAGGCGCCAAGCTGCTACAAGAGGGCGCCATAAACGCGTTAAAGGAGCTTTTAAGCCTTGCCCGCATCGCGACGCCGAATTTAGACGAAGCGCGCATTTTGGAGTTAAATTTTGACGGCGAGCGGTTAAATTTGGGTGCGGATCTGCCCTGCGACGTGGTGCTAAAACGTACGCAAACGAGCGAGATTTGCGAGGATACGCTTTATAAAAAAAGCGGCGAAATCGTTAAATTTGGCGAGCCGCTAGAGCGTCCCACGATCATGCACGGCGCGGGCTGCAGCTTCGCCACGGCCATCGCCTGCACCCTAGCTTGCGGGGCAGACGAGATAACGGCGATTAAGAGCGCTAAGGCCTTCGTCGCAAACGCGATCAAAAACGCTCACGGCTCAAATTTCGGCGTGCGGCTGCTAGATCACAAAGCCGCAGGCGCAAACCGTGGCTGAAATTTATGCTATCACGGACGACATCTTAACGCCCGAAAATAGCGTACTCGAGCAAACCCACGAGCTACTAGAGTGCGGAGTGAAGTTTTTACAGTACCGCACCAAGCTTGAGCCTAAAAACGAGCGCGTAGCGACTGCGCTAAAAGAGCTTTGCGAGCACCACGGAGCGAGATTTATCGTAAACGACGACGTAAAATTTGCCGCTAAAATAGGCGCGAACGCCGTGCACATCGGCAAAGACGACGGCGGAGTAAAGACTGCTAGAAAGATTTTAGGCGAGGACGCTTTCATCGGCGTTAGCTGCTACGACGATTTAAATTTAGCCCTAAAAGCGCAGGACGAGGGCGCTTCGTATGCGGCATTTGGCGCCCTGTTTGCAAGCCCGACCAAACCAAACGCCCCGCTTTGCAAATTTGAAACCATAATTCGCGCAAAGGAAATTTTACGTATCCCAGTTTGCGTGATCGGCGGCATAAACGCAGCAAATATCGCGCAGATCACCGCGCTAAATCCAGACTACATCGCCGTTATCTCAGCGCTCTACCGCCCCGCATCCATAAAAGAAAATCTGCGAAATTTGCAAGCGTTTTTGTAAAAATACGCTAAATTTACGTCATTAGACTGCGCAATTCTCCGCTCAAATTTAAGCCGAATTCGCTAAAATTTGCTCGATTAAAAAGGAAAAAAATGAAAACTCTAATCATCTTAGCCCACCCGGGCATCCAAAACTCGGTCATAAACAAATGCCTGCTACAAGAGGCTCTCAAAGAGCCGCAGCGCTTTAGCGTTCATGATTTGACGCAGGTTTACGGGAGCGGCGATATCGACGCCGCGAGCGAGCAAGAGCTCATCAGAGCCCACGACGCCCTCATTTTGCAGTTTCCGCTTCATAACTTCTCTTGCCCTCCGATTTTAAAATCATGGATCGACGCGGTGATGACGCACGGTTTTGCCTATGGGCGCGGCTCGGACGGTATCGCGGGCCGCAAGGTAGCGCTAGCCGTGACCGCAGGCATCAAAAAGAGCGACTACTGCCCGCAAGGACGCTATCATTTCAGTCTGCGCTAGGTTCTTACGCCGTTTGAGCTTGCGTTTAAATACTATTTTCACGCCGACTACCGCGACTTTTTCGCATTTTACGGCGCCGAGGAGACTCCGGGCGTGGACTACGTATCAAGCCAGGACGATTTAGAGCGCGGAGCTAAAGAATACGCGGAGTTTTTGCGAAAGTTAGGCTAAATTTGACAGTCGCAGTTAGTCTTGCCGTGCGTAAATTTGCCTCGCTATAAATCACGGAGATCGCGCTAAATTTAAGCTTTATCGCCGTTATTTCTGCTATTTACCGCCTGGCAAATTTGCAAGCGTTTTTGTAAGGCTTAAAATTTGACGAGTCTGCTTGCCTTGCTCAAATTTGACACGCTAAATTTGAGCGTCAAATTTGCCAAGCCGTGCCGAAGATTAACCCTTTTTATAAAACACGTTAAAGCAGACCCCGCCGAGCAAGATTATCAAGCCGGCAATCCCCGCAAAAGGCGAAAACCAAAAATCCATCGTCCCAGCATAGAGCAAAACAAGCCCCGCGCAAAGGCTGATCGCGATATCGACGTTAAACCAAAGCACTCTTTCAAAAAAGCCTTGCGACTTTTTCGCCGTCAGGTTTTTGCTGAGATTTCGTATCTTTATGACCCTGAAATTTTCGTATTTTACGCTCGCTTCGTCGCCGTTTTCTAGCTCCAGGGCGCGCTTTTTAGGGCTGCTACCCCACAAAAACGTATCGCCGATAGTGACGCTAAAATAATTTTTCTCTTTTACCTCAAAAATCCTTAAGTTTCGCACCCTGCCGCTAACCTCGCCGCTAGACTTGGGCTCTTTTGCGGCGCCCAGCATCAACCTAACGCGCAAACCCAAAGACGCCTCGCGGTAATACTTAAACCAAGCAAAGGCAAGAGAGCCGAAACCAAAAACAAGCAGCAAAGTGCCAAAAAGCGGCCACCGTCCGTCAAAGCCCGAAAAAATTGCCCAAACGCCGGCCGCGGCAAACAACGCAAACAGCACGAAAAATAGAGCCGCAAAAAATAGGCTAGGCTCGTAGACATACCAGGCCGCAGAGTTTAAAGAACGGTTTTTTAGCCCCAAAACCCGCCCCTTTTTATCGCAAACCGCCAGCATTTTGTCGCCGTCATTTATCGGTAAAAGCGGGTTTTGCAGCGAGCGAACGTTTAAAATTTGTCCCTCCAAGCTAAAGCTATAATCAAATCCGCTTTTGTCTTTATAGACGCACTCAAGCAAGCCAGCGCGGCCGCCGAGCAGTTTTAAACCGTTTTTCGTTTCTTTCAAGCTAAATCCTCTTTAAATTTTACGTTTTCGCGCCCGAAATTCGGGCGGTTTAAATTTGCACGCCTATAAATTTGATCGCTCGTTTGCCCGTCAAATTTAAAAATAGGCGCCGAATTTGCCGCGTTTTTTAGCGACGAATTTGACAGCGAACTACAAATCCGATTCTTTTAAAAATTTTCACAAAGCCAGATACGCGTTTGCCTTGTCTGTTTGAGTTTTGCCATCTAGACACATCAAAGGCAGCGATAAAAACAGGCAAATAATAAACGCAAACATGATGACTAAGTATCCAAAATCTGAAAGGTGGCGAGCTAGCCAAACTATCGGTATAATCATAATAGCACTAAAAATGCTATTGGGCAAAAACTCCATCATCGCCTCCTCAAAAATCATCAGGTGTGCGCGCCAAGAGTAGTTTTTGAGCCACTTGTCTGAGGTCAAATTTTTAAAATTCCAAACCTCGTTTTTCGCGTCGTAGGCGATAGCTAGGCGGTCGTTTTCGCGCGGCACGAGGCGATCTTTGAGGTTTTTAACGTTAAATTTCGTGCCCTCTATCTCAACATCCGTCGCCGCATTCCATCTCACGTTTTTTACCTCGCCCGCTAAGACCTGAAACTCGCGCGAATCTCGCATCTAAATTTTCTCCAAAGTTTTTGTAAATTCGTACAAATTAACGCCGCGCAAATTTGAGCTGGGCGCAAAAATACATCAAATTTGAGCGAGGCAAAAACCCGCGCGGGTGCGTAAATTTGACCGCATGCGCAAAAAAGCGCAAGCAAAGGCTTTAAGCCTGACGAGCTAATTTGCTCGAGCGCTAGCAAAATTTAGCGAATTTACGCCGTAAAGATAGCCCGTAAAGCCCGCCGGGCAAAAGCTCGCAAGCCGAAAAATGCCATCAGGAGAGAGCTAAATTTATCCGTAAAAAGCAGTCAAATTTGAGCAAAAGCAAATTATGCAACGCTCGATAAATTTACCCAAAAACCGACCAGAATTTAAGTCTAGCAATCGCCGACGCGTTAAATTTGAGCCAAGTAATCTAAATTTACATGAGACGCGAAGCCGCCCGCAAAAAGACAAAAGCGCGGACGGTCAAATTTGACGGATCGCCTGGCCGAAAAAAGCAAATTTACGCCGCAAAAGCCCGGCAAATTTAGCGCGTCGCCAGCCCATCTAGCTCGTTTGCCAGCGCGTTTACTTTCGATTCGTCCATGCCGTTGCGCTCGACGTCGCTCACGACGATATCCTCCCACGTCTTGGCAAACTCGGCCTGCGATAGCCCGAGGCCGCCCTCGCCCTTTGGTAGCATACCGCTGATCACCAGCGCGCGGAAGCACACGTGACGGTCGCCCTTGTAGGCTTTGCACTGCTCTAGCGAGTTTTTAAACTCGGCCCCTAGGTGTTGCGTGACCTTGTCGTCCGGGTATTTTTCTGCCGCGCGAGCTATGTCAAGTGCGGCTTCGTAGTACTGCGATATGGCCTTAAATTCGTCGTTTTTGGCAGCGTACCCTAGTAGTTCGCCCGCTCTTTTGCTATCTCTTGGCGCGCCTAGACCGGTAACGTAGAGCAGCCCCAGATCCCCGCAGGCGTCTCTTAGACCCTCGTCGCAGTATTTTTTGCGAAGCTCGAATTCCTCTTTAAATTTACCGCTTTCAAAGTAGTTGTTCGCGCCCGCTACGGAGTTGTACTCGCGAAGTACTTTTGCGTACTGCTCGGGGCTAAACGGCTTTGCCTGCGCGCAAACGGCGCAAAGAACAAACAGGGCTACGGCTAAAATTTTATTCATTTCTTTTCCTTTTTGGTTTTAAATTTTTTAATAGTTTTTTTGATGGCCTTTAGCAGATAGGCGACGTCTTTTGGCGTGTGCGAGTAGTGCAGGCTCACGCGCACCCAGCCGGGCTTTTGATCAAATTTCTGATCGTCTTTTAGCCCGAGCAAATCGTGTCCGTACGGACCGGCGCACGCACACCCCGCGCGGGTCTGCATGCCGTAGTCCTCGCTCAGCGCCGCGGCGAAATCATACGGCGAAACGCCCTTTACGTTAAACGCGAAAATCGGCAATCTCGGCACTCCGCGCGGGCAGTAACTCACGACCTCGGGGATATTATCCAGCCCCTCGCAAAACTGTTTCGTGAGCTCATCCTCGCGGCTTTTTATGACGTCTAGGCCGACCTCGTTTCGCAGTCTGTATGCTAGCGAGGCTCTAATTAGCCCCATCACGTGCTGGGTGCCGCCCTCCTCGGTACGCTCCACGCTAGGCGCGAAAAAGTGCGAGCTGCGGCTCACGTAGCTAACCGTCCCGCCCGCGGCAAAGGTCGGTTTGTCTGATTTTACGAGCTCCTTTTTTATCGCGAGCAGTCCGCAGCTGCCCACGCCTCCTAAAAGCTTATGCGGCGAGAGAAATAACGCGTCGAAGTAGTCGGCGTCGAGGTTGTCGTGCGAGCTAAAACTAGCCGCGTCAAAGGCCACGGTCGCGCCGTATCGCTTCATCATCACGTAGATTTTTTTATAGTCGCTGATTATCCCCGTGACGTTTGAGGCCGCACTAAAACAGCCGATGATCTCGCGCTTTGAGTTGATTTTGAGCAGTTGATCTAGCCTGCCGAAATTTATCTCTCCGCTCTTGCTTAGCGGTATGCGCACGACCTCGCACAGCCCCTCGCGCAGGCTAATCTCGTTTGAGTGATGCTCGTAGGGCGAGACGATGACGAGGGGTAAATTTGCGCCCTTTACCGCCTCTTCGCCTAGGCGGTTTGCGCTCATAGGCGGCAAATAAAGCCCCATGATTTCCTGAAATTTCTTTATCGCTCCGGTCGCGCCGCAGCCGGCGCAGATCAGATAAAATCGCTCGTCAAGCCCCAGCGCATCTTTTAGGCTCTGCCTTGCTTTTTCGTAGCGTTTTTGCGTTTTTAGCGCGTTTGAGGCGCTTTCTGAGTGCGTGTTGGCGTAGGTTTTTAGGTATTTTGCGATCTTACGCTCTATTGGCGCGTAGGCTAGGCCTGAGGCCGTGTAGTCAAAGTAGCGCACGCCTTTTTTTAAAATAATATTTTTCCTGATTTCGTCGATGCTAACCAAAATTTTTCCTTATAAAAAAAGAGATTATAACCAAAGTTGTGCTAAAATGGGCTAAAAAGGAGCAAAAATCTACGCCTTAAAATCAAGCTACGCGCGCTTTAAGCACCTTGATATCCTGCAGCTTATTTACTTTCATCTAGTCTTTGACGCGCTAAAATTTGAGGCGAATTATTACGATATTTTCGAGGCGATCGAAAAGGAAATTTTAGATAAATTTGAAGATCTGTCGCTCAAATTTAGCTTTAACGCGCCTTTTGAAAGCGAGCTTAAATTTGCCCTTTGCAAGCTTGCTAAAAACGACCGCAAAAAATACGCTCTAAATAAATTTCTGCCCCGCCCTCTCATCCTAAAAATTTACGCCGCCGCGATAAACTCGGGCATAGTCAGCATCGAAAAAACGCTGGAAAAACCGCGCGTAAAAATCAAATATCAAAAAGCCAAAAAGCTACCCGAGCGCGACAAGGCGCAGGATAAAGTGGTCTTTAACGACAATTTTACTAGATTTTGGTTTTATTTCATCGAGCCAAATTTAGCTCTTTTAAAAAACGGCGAAAAGGTCGCGCTGATGGAGATTATCAGACGTGAGTTCGACTCGTACGCGGGCTTTGGCTTTGAGCTGGTTTGCCGCGAGCTTTTGGCGTTTAGACTAGGCACGGAGCCTGCGCGGGTGCGGAGTCTATGGGCGAAAAATATCGAGATAGACATATTTTTGAGCATTGAGGGACGTATCATCGTCGGAGAAGCTAAATTTAAAGAGCATAAAATTTGCAAAAACGTGGTAAATTTACTCCTTAAAAAATGCGAGCGACTAGGCTTTGTGCCGGACGCCGTCGCGCTATTTTCCAAAAGCGGCTTTAGCAACGAAGTGCGCCGCCTAAAAAACGACCGAATTTTACTTTTTGATTTAGAAAATTTCGAGGAGCTTTTATGACTCAGATCGACAAAACCAGCGTCCAAGACGGACTAAAAAGCCTGATCGAGCAGACCTATCTGATAGAGCGCGAGTATAAAAACCTAACCGCGTCGTATGCCAATCTACAAGGCTTCATCAAAGATATCGTGGAGATTTTGCCCAATGCGATCTGGGTTTTGGACGAGGCGGGCGAGATATTTTTACAAAACTCAGAAGCCCTAAAGCTCGGGCAAATTTTAAAATTTATCCCGCAAAATGAGGGCGAGATAAGCGCCGCGGGGCAAATCTACCTCATCAAAATCGCCCAAAAAGAGGGCAAAAAAATCATCTCCGCAACCGACATAACGACCGAAAAGCGCACCGAGCGCCTAGCCTCGATGGGTCAAGTCGCCGCCCACCTAGCCCACGAGATACGCAACCCCGTGGGCTCGATCTCGCTGCTAGCCTCCACGCTGATAAAAAAGGCCGACGAGCGCACTCGCCCAGTCGTTGAGCAGATGCAAAAGGCGATCTGGCGCGTCGAGCGCATTATCAAGGCAACCTTGCTTTTCACCAAAGGCCTAACGATAAACGCGCGCGAATTTAACCTAGCCGAGCTAAAAGGCGAGTGCGAGGCCGCCATAGAGTGCTACACCTACGGCAAGGAGATCAAATTTAGCCTAGATTTCCCCGACCTGCCCTATGTGGGCGACCGCGATTTGCTCGCGATGGTGTTTCAAAATATGCTATTTAACGCGATCGATGCGGTCGAGGAAAATGAGGATGATGACGGCTGGGTGCGCGTGGACTACGAGCAGCGCGAGGGCGAGCATAAATTTGTCGTGACCGATAGCGGCGTGCCGATCAAAAACCAAGCCATGGTCTTTGAGCCGTTTAAAACGAGCAAACTAAAGGGCAACGGCCTAGGCCTGCACCTATGCCTGCAGATCGTCCAGGCGCATGGCGGCAGTATCGAGATCGAGCTTGAGCCAAAGAGCTTTTGCGTAAATTTGCCCGCAAAGACGCGCGGCTAGGCAGGTGAATTTGATGAAATTTGACGCTTTGGGCGAGATTAAATTTGAACGCGAAATTTAGGCGACTCGGGGGTTTAAAATTTGCTTCAAATAGACGAACAACAAACGTAAAACAACCAAAACAAGGAGAGAAAATGAAATTTGACGCGAAAATCTTAGAGGATTTGGCGAAGTGGTTTGAGGAGCTAAAGGAGATTAAATTTAGCGAACTTTTAGCGGGCGACGCGGCAAACACCGCATTTATCAGCGTGGATATGATAGAGGGATTTTGTAGCATGGGGCCGCTAGCTAGCCCGCGAGTGGGTGCGATCGCGGACGGTATAGCGCGGACTTTTAGCGCGGCTTACGCGGCGGGTGCGAGAAATCTCGTGCTGCTCGAGGATAGCCACGAGGCAAACTGCGCGGAATTTGACGCATTTCCGCCGCACGCTATCAAAGGCACCGAGGGCGCGAAGACGATACCGCAGCTGCGCGATCTGCCGTTTTTTGACGAGATAAAAATCTTTCGCAAAAACTCCCTGAGCCCGGCTTACTGCGCCGAATTTAACTCGTTTATCGCGCAAAATCCGCACATAGACACCTTCGTGGTGCTAGGCGACTGCACCGACCTTTGCGTCTATCAGCTAGTCTCGCACCTAAAGCTTAGCGCAAACGAGGCAAACATCAGGCGCAAAGTCCTAGTGCCGGCAAGCCTCGTCGCCACCTACAACGCGCCGGGACACGAGGGGGACTTTTATCACGCGATGTTTTTGCGGCATATGCAAACGGGTCTTGGCACGCAGGTCGTGCGAGGGATTAAATTTTAGCGCCGATTTTGCGGGCGGAGCAGGCGGTAAATTTAGACTGCTAGCGGGATCAAATTTGAGCTAAAGCGCGAAATTTGGCTACTTGCCGTGCGTTTGCGCAAAATCTCTTGGATGATAAATTTGCACGCCTTTAGCCTCCGTCTGCGCGGCGACATAGAGGCAATCAAAATAAAAAATATCGCAGCTGAGTTATTTTAGGTATAATGCCAGCAATGCGGAGCTGCCGCATGAAATTTTATTTTCGGAGGCGTTTTATGAAAATTTTAGGCAAGATTCGAGTCGGCGCGGCGGCGCTTGGAGCGGTGATGTGTTTTAATAGCGCGCAAGCGCTTTATGTTATCGATTATATCGATTTTAACGAGCAGTGGTTGCGGCAGGATGCCTATAACCGCGCTATGAATGAGGCGAAGAAAAATTTAAATCCGCCCGATGATTCCGCCTATGTCAAAGATATCAAGACCGATATACTCTATACGGGCGCGCTGGTGAGAGCGGGGGATGGTTTTTTGAATATATACGCGGACGGCGTTGAACGGTTGGCGGCGCTTTTTCCTGCGGCGCAGCGAGATGAGGGGCGGCGCTTAATCGTGGAGGGCATAGACAAGCTAGACGGCAGCGTCGAGCAGCTATACGGCATACCCAAAGAAAACGTAGCGACGGGGATAGTGGCGCTGCTAGGAGGCGCTTATGCGGCGTATTTTAATCATCCGATGCCGGACGAAGCCGTAAAGCCCGCATTTTTGCAGATCGCCGAGTTTTTGCGCAAAAAACCGGAGCTGTTTGAAGGAAAAGCTACGGAAATGATGAACTCGTATCAGATATCTATGGGGCTTGGGTTTTTGCTGATGGCAATGCAGCAGGAGTTACAGCAGCATCCAAATCCGGCGCATGAGGCGGAGCTAAAAGCCATAGGCAGGCTGGGTTTTAAATCATTACTAAACGTCGAACCGGAGCAAATGGATTTTACCAAATCCGGCATAGTCTTTAAATAGGCGTTTTGATTTTTGCGCGAGCAAGGCAAAACTGCGCGCAGGCTCGCGCTACCTGTTAGGCGGATTGCGGCGCAAAAAGTCGTCCTAGCGACGCTTTTGGCCGCCGTCAGGTAAATAGCAAAACATAAACACGAGCCTCTTTTGACGCACCCGACTTTTGGCCGCGACCGAGCAAATAGCCAAACCGCACTCAAGGGTCAAATTTAAATAAAGCCGCACGCCTTAAAAATTCGGCCGATTTTTTATTTTAAAATAGCGGACGCATTTTTCGGCGTTTTTAAAAGCTTAAAGCCAAAATCGCCTTTACGCTTTTGCTTCTAAATGAACTCTCTGGGATGATAAATTTGCACGCCTTTAGCCTCCGTCTGCGCGGCGGCGATCGCGGCGACCGCGATATCTTTTGCGCTCATCGGGCGGTAGTTCGTTAAGATAAATTTCGGCAAAAGCCCGAATAGCCAAATCGTAAAGAGCTCACCCATACGCACCTGCTCGCGTTCGCTTTTTATCGCAGGCAGTCGAGCGATTTGCAAGCTTTTAAAACCCAGTGCGGCGATCTTTTTCTCCGCCTTGCCCTTTGCGCGCAGATAAAAAAATCTCGACCGCTCGTTTGCACCCTGCGACGAAATGAGCGCAAAACGGCGTGCGCCTGATGCGATGCCCCATTTTGCGATATTTACGGGGTAGCTCACGTCTACTTTATAAAACTGTCCGCGACTGCCGGCTTGCTTCATCGTCGTGCCCAGCGCGCAAAATATCTCGTATATCTCGCGCGGCGGCATGTTTTTTACGTCGCTAAAATTTCCGATCTGCGTCTCTAGCTTTTCGTGGCTAA
>NZ_CALINL010000309.1 GCF_938045225.1 uncultured Campylobacter sp. | reverse complement strand
AAAACGGCGATAGCGCGGGAATTAAAAGGGTGCGATCATATACAAAATAAAAAAATACGTTTTCGCCCGATGTATAGAGACGTAAAAGGCGGGGAGCCCGTCCAGACTGGATTTGTCGCGGGCGTATATACTGAGTGGTTTGACGACGAGGCGCGAAAATGGAAAAATTATTATTTTTGCGCGTGGATAGAGGTTGCGGAGGTGAAAAGTTTATTTGAGGAAGGGGCTAAAAATGGAAAAAATGAAAATGTATTTTAAAAAATTTGATTATGCCCGGTTGCATTATTCTGGGCACAAATCAGAATTCAAAGAGAAAAGGGACGGAGAATTCCGCCATGGCGTCGCCGTCCGTCAAGTGCTCACAAGCCCCGCGCCGGTATTCCGCGCGGTGGGTGCAAATATATATTTTGTATTGTGCGACGATGGGGGCGTAATATCGACGTTTGGGCAAATAGGCGGGGAGTTTGAGCTGTGCGAAGAGAGAATTTTTTCTCTATACCTTGAGCGGGGCATAAATAGCGCGTGGGTGAGTCAAAGATTCTCGGTAAACACGCCGACGCCGTACCCCGTTAAGGTGATGGAAATAGCACGAGATTTTTATTTTGTGCGCGGTGAGCCCGTGATCCTAATCAAGGGGACGGGAAGTTATATAAATGTTTGTAGGTATAGAGAAAAAAGGAGCTAAAAAAATGAAAAAATCAAATTCAAAAGACAAGGGGCGCAAATGAAAATTTTTGAGGTAAAACGGGCGATAGAATCGGAGCTAATCGGCGCGGGCTTTTTAAAAAAAAGAAAATACAACGGCTACGAATTTTCAAAGCCGCTAAACCGTTACGGATATTACGCCGCCGACGTCGTGGCGTGTGAGGCGTCGGGCGTGTTTGCCTTTTCGTTGCTTTTGATAGACGCGAAAAACAACGAGGCGGAGGACGAGATCGCGGGGGTGAGCTTTAAATTCCGCGGGCTTAACCCCGACGAGCTGCGCGCAAAAATAAGCGCGATAGCAGAAAAAATCAGGGAGGCGTAAAAATGGACGAGATTTTATTAATATTGGCATTTATTACAATAGCCCATTTTATCGGGCTATTGTAATAAAGGGCGCGTTATGGTAGAATTGATTAAAAATATCGGTTTAGGTTTATTTGTTAATAGTAGTTACGCCATAATGGGCGGCGCGTTAAATTTTAATAACGCGTTTATTATGCTTTTTAGCGTCGGCTTAATGTATCAGATGATAAAAAGGGGCTAATATGGAATGGGGATTTAATAGCGGTAGTTACGTAATATTTGGCATTTTGGCGGCGTGTTATATCGCGCTCTTTATTGAATGGAGCATAAAAAGCAAAGTGCAAAAATAATCAAAGGGGTTAATATGGATTTGGACGGCTTTTTTATGATTTTGGCGCTTATAGCCATCGCGCACTTTGTCGGGCTGCTTTAGCCCGCGCGCAATTACTTCGCTACACGCCCCGCACGTCTCACGCGGGGCAATATCTCAATACAACACACTACACACCACGAGCGCGAGCCGCTCACGATACAAAGAAACAAAAATACATCAAGCACAAACACGCGCGCAGCGACAAAGCACACACAAACAAAGACCCCGCCAAAGCAGCCAAGCCAAAAGAGGCGGGCGCAAAAAATAGATAGCGCGAGGCGGCAACGCCTGGGGGCGCAAAGTCTCAAAAAGGCAACAGCGCAAAAACGGGCGGACAAATACGGCTAGCATACAAAGGCGGAGCGCGTGATCCCATAGCCCCAAATTCCCGCCAAAAACTCTACACCAAAGCGGCGACAATATGCCCGCGAAACTTATTTTTATTCAACACTTACAAAAAATACAAAATACTTTTTATCCTAGCGTATATTTAGCAAAAAATAGGCGGCTTTTTGTTATGCCGTTACGGATTTTTTGCGGAGTATTAGAAAAATATGCGGGGAATATGCAAAAAATTGGTAAATATTTGATTAATTTGGCGTGACGTTTTAAGCTTGTATCGAGGCGATTATCAAAAATAAGTATTCTTTGAAATTATGGCGCTATCATAATGTTTTATTTTTGATAGGCAAAATTTTTTAGGTTCTTTGCAAGATAGCGAGCTGGTGGGGGGTCGGCGTAGCCGCATTTTCTTTGCTACCGTCAGGTTTTAAATATTTTTGCAGGCTTTGGAATGTTTTGCGACTAGTCGCAATTTTAACCTAAGTCTGTAAAGTAGTCAAGCCGCAGGGGCGGGTCAAATCTCTACGACCGAGCAAGCGAAACATCGGCTGGGCGCATTTCATTTTTTGCGCGCCGGGTTTTTAAAAAAATAATAAAGTCAAGTGATAGACGGTAAGTCAAGCGACAAGATAAGTGAAACCCTAATCGTCGTTAAGGGCGAGATTAACCCGCGATAATGAAACCTAAAATTTAACGGCGACAAATGAGCGCGGGGCGGACGAATAAAGCCCGATTTTATCGAAGCAATCCCAAACTAGGCGGAAAAAATTGAGCGCGTTTTTGAGCGCAAAAAAATGACCGCCTAGCCGATAAGTAAATATCGCTATCATCGGCACAAAACAGCTTAACGGCTACGGAAATGACCGCTTTATTAAGCCCTAAGCCCCAAGCGGTTAAAATAAGACTGGATTTTAAAACAAAGGCTAGGATATGCAAACTCTAACCATACGAGCAGACGAAACGTTAATAAGCCAAATAGTAGCGATAAGTAAAGCGTTGGCTAATACGACTAATCAAAAGTTGATTATCGACGACGGTTGCGCCGATGAGCTAAACGCGCGAGCCAATGAAGCCAAACAAGGCAAAGGGCTGATAGACGAAGCTCAGGTACGTAAAAACCTAGAGGCTATCAAAGCCAAGATATTATCAGATGTTGAAGCTATCAGGCGCGGAGAGTTTGAAACCATAAGCCACGACGAGCTAAAAGCGCGGATTATGCAATGGTAATAAAATACAAGCCTAAATTTGAGCGCGAGCTAAAGACGATATTTAATTTTATCGCAAAAGACAGCCTAAATATTTAGAAACGAACTTATCGCAAAGATAGAACGCACAGCACAGACGCCTTTTATTTGTCGCAAAATAATTTATATGCTTCTTCAAGCAAAGAAGAATATTTCACCACTTAAAATAAAAACAATTA
>NZ_CALINL010000308.1 GCF_938045225.1 uncultured Campylobacter sp. | reverse complement strand
GCTATGCTGGGCAAGCAAACCACTTTGCGCTTTAACGTAAATAACGTATTTAACAAAAAATACTGGGCTGGCATGTATCCTGCAAGCGCTGATGGTGCAGGCACCAGCGCTAGCGTTCTTGGCGTAGCTAACGGGCTAAGCCTGGGCGAGAGCAGGATGTTTATGCTTTCGGCCGAAGTCAAATTTTAATTTGATTTAAGGCTCGCTTTTTTGCTCTATACTTCGTTGCTTCCGTTGCGGTCGCAACTGCAGTAGAGGCTTTAAATTTGGCTCGGTCGTTACCGACGGGGGACGAGGTAGCTTCCGTCGTCAAATTTAAAAGAGCCTCGTCTAAAGCCTCTTAAAAGGCTACAAGCGCAGTGAAGTAAAAAATGCTGCGCTTTGACTTTTTATTGAACTAAATCTGCATCAAAACGCAGGGCTAATAATTTTAGCCCTCGCCACTTTTGCGTTTTTATAAATTTAAGCCCGTTTGGGTATAATCTGCCCTTTTAAACGCGAGGAAAATATGCCCCTTTCAAAACTAAATCAAGAACAATACGCCGCCGCGACCGCTCCTGCCGGACACAATCTAGTTATCGCAAGTGCGGGCACCGGCAAAACCAGCACCATCGTCGCGCGCATCGCTCATCTGCTAAATTTAGGCGTAAAGCCCGAAAAAATCCTACTGCTAACCTTCACCAACAAGGCCGCGGCCGAGATGATCGAGCGTCTAAACCGACATTTTGATAAAAAAATCACCTCGCGCATCACGGCGGGTACCTTTCACTCGGTTTCTTATTCGCTGCTTAAATTTCTAGAAAAACCCGTCACGCTAAAGCAGCCAAGCGAGCTAAAAACGCTGCTAAAATCGCTTGTCGAGAGGCGCAAATTTAACCACCTAAGCGACGTGAAGCCATACGGCGGCGCCTATCTTTACGACGCGTATTCGTTGTTTCAAAATTTAGCCCTAAAGCAGACGTTTGGCGAGTGGCTAAAGGAGCGAAGCGACGAACAGGGCGTTTATGCCGAGATTTATGAGGATGTTTTGCGCGAATTTGAGGAGGAAAAGAGCAAATTCGGCTATGCGGATTTTAACGACTTGCTTATCAAAATGCGTAATGAACTGAGAAAAGGCGCGCCGCTAAGATTTGAGGAAATTTTAGTCGACGAGTATCAGGACACGAACTCCCTGCAAGGCTCGCTAATCAGCGCTTTTGAGACAAAAAGCCTCTTTTGCGTCGGGGATTTTGACCAGAGCATTTACGCTTTTAACGGCGCAAACATCGAGATCATCGGCTCGTTTAAGGACCGATTCGCAGACGCCAAAATCTACGCGCTAAACATCAACTACCGCAGTAGCTCCGCGATCCTAGCTCTGGCCAACAAAGTGATCGCAAACAACCCGCGCCTTTACGAAAAAAAGCTAGTCGTCGGCCGCGAAGGCAAATTTACCTCGCCAAAGCTGCTAGTTTACAACGAGCTTTTCGACCAATACTCAAACATCGCGCAGGTCATCGCCGTCAGCAAATACAAAAAAGAAAACATCGCCATCATCTTTCGCAACAACTCAAGCGCCGACGGCCTCGAGGTCGCGCTGCGGGAACTTGGTATCGGCTCCAAGCGCAAGGGCGGCGTGAGTTTTTTTGAGAGCCGCGAGGTGCGCGCCGCGATGGATCTGCTAGGCATCCTCATAAACCCAAAGGACATCATGGCGTTTATCCACGTGTGCGAATACGCAAAAGGCGTGGGCGCGGCGCTTAGTAAGGAGATTTTTGAGGTGCTAAGCAAGGTCGGTCACGGCGACGTCGTGCGAGGATTTTTGCAGCCCGACGAGAGCGTGGAGGCCTTTGCTAAAAAGACTAAAAACTACCAGCTAGGCCTTTTTGACGAGCTTGACGAGGTCGGAGAAAAGTCGCGCTTTGCTAAATTTAACTTTAGCGAGAAATTTTTCGCACACCCCGTGCTAAAAATGCAAAAACTAAGCGAGAGCGGCGGG
>NZ_CALINL010000307.1 GCF_938045225.1 uncultured Campylobacter sp. | reverse complement strand
GAGCAAGGCTAAAAAACATGAGCTTTGAAGTAAAGGCAGCGTATCGCAACGAGCTAGATCCTATCAAAAAAGAGGCGATACTAAAGACTGCCGAGCTAAACAAGCTAAAAAAAGCAGCGCAGAGCGGAGACAAAGCGACCGCGGCTAAATTTGAAGAGTTTAAGGCAAAAAATTTAGACGAAAACGGGAATATCAAAGACGGGCTAAGTCTGTGCTAAACTCGTCCAAGGAGTAAAAAAAGCGCTCAAGCACTACTTCACGGTTATGAGCCAGACGCTAATTCTTTTGTGGCTCTAAAAGATTATGTCATAAATTTAAAAAAAATCTATATTGCAACAGAACTACACATTATTACAACTGACATTTATTAAAGCTATAACATTTCAAAAAAATCATAATATCCCAAAAAATAAATCAATTTATCTTATAAAAAATAAAATACTATCCAAATTTTGAAATAAAAACATTTTTTCCCAGAGAAAAAAACAAATTTTTCCATATCAATATAAATATTCCCAAAAAAAGAAATTTTATCTATAGAATTGACAACCCAATAAAAACTTTAACGTCGCCTAGAAATTTAATTTAAAATAAAAACTCGCTTTTTAATATTCCAACGTTATCAACATAAGACACAAAAATTTAATAAATTATTAACAAAGCATCTGTGTTTTTATTTTTGGAGTTATTTTTTGTGCTGTTTTTTCAGAATGAAAAAACATGTGCACAATAATAAAATTTCAAAAGTTATTAACTTTTGATTTACCTATTTAAAGGCAAACTAGATAAAAAGAATAGATATAGAAGAAAAATGACATAAAAAAATAGTCTCCAGCCACCGTGAAATCGTTTCTAGAGCACATTTTACATTTTCCCACGTGCGGGAAAAATGGTTTTCTCTCTGGGAAAAATTTATCTCTGCTGGTAAATTTTCTCCCACAATTTTAATTTTCATCATAATCTTTGATTGCTATGGCGATTTTAGGAAAGTTTTTATCGCTAGTGTATATTACCTCGCAGCCTTCTTTGTCTGCACAAAAGTATTGTAGCGCATCTTCAAGATCAGAGTTTGAGTTTTTAGAATACTTAATTGCTTTTTTTATACCTTCGATTCCAAATGGGGATACACACCATTTTTGAGTAATGACTTCTAAGAAATTTAGAAGCATAAGTTGTTTTTGTCGAGAATGGCGCAAATTATAATAAAGCGTGCTAATACTATCTTCGCTAATGACTATAGTATCTTGTTTTCGCATTAGATTTTGCATCAAAGCAACGGCCTTTTTGTTATTTATTCTATCTGTATCGATAATATCGATGATGATATTTAGATCAAAAAATACTTTCATTGTTCTGCCTTTTGATTTAATTCGTCTGCTTTTTCTGCTCTTAATGATTTTGAATCGCCTTTAAAATCACCTTTAAATGCTCCGACAAATCTCATGATGTCAGCTATGTCGCTCTCTATTCCGCTAGGAGTAGTATTTTCTTGTGCGCTTTGCGTTGATTGTTGCGAATTATCGGTTTGCGTAGCCACTTCAATAATCTCATCTTCTTCTTCATGTTTTTTTGAAATCACAATCTCAGTTTCGCTTTTGTTGGCTGAATGTTGAATCTGCTTGACGCTATCTACCTGAAAGCTATCTGGCGCTGCCAAAACTTTATCAAAGCCCTCATAAGCCGCATCTGTTAAAATTTCCTTTGTCATTTCCAGTGTTTCAAAGTTAAATGTTTTAACGGTTGTTTGCCTTAATTGCTTTAGATCCTTTATAGAGCCCTTACCGACGATTTGCGGATTTAACATAAAAGAGTTTTTGCCGATTATGTCAAATTTATCTTTGTCATTTTCGCTGATTTTAAAAATAGCTTGTTTATCCTCAAGCTCTTTTAGGGCGCGATACACGCTTGATTTGGCTAAAATTTTACGCTCTTCAAAATATTTAACGAAATCGCTATCGTATTTAAAAATATTTTTATAATTTACGTTTTTTATCATTACTAAAAATACGGTTCTGGCGTTGTTTGAAAGATTTTCAACTAAAAAATCTAAATTTTCTACAAAAACTTTAATAAAGGCATCTTTTGTTTGTTCTTTTTGTAAAAAACTCGTGACTATCGTCTTTACTTCACCAGTTTGGCTATCGACGATCTCTTGTGTCCTATTGTAAAGCCTCGCGCTTGTGGAGCGAACTTTTTCTAGGTCAACGATTTCTTTTGCCATAATACTCCCCTGTAGTTTATTTTTTCAAAAATATACTTTTTTTACCCTTATTTGCCACTGAATTTTCCCAAAAAATAAAACTATTTTTATCAGAACCATAAAATTTTTCCCAAAAAATGAAACTATTTTTTATCAAAAAATCATTGTTTTTCCAAAAAAATAAAACTAGATTTTGAGTGATATTGAAAATTTAATACTATTTATAAAAAGGCGCTGTATTAGAAAATTGATTTTATAATGGCATCGATATGCAAGTTTTTTATGATATATGTGTTTTCAAGAAAGCATTGATGCCAGGTATCGCAAAAGTATGTTTTCTATGACTCAACCTGTCATTCTCTTATGTTAAATTTTCATCGTTATTTAAATCTAAAGGAGCGAAAATGATAAAATACATTGTAGGTGGAGCAGCGTTAGTGACTGCTGGATACACGCTAAAAAGATACCTCAATAAATATGATTTTCATATATCTATAAAGAACAAAAATCAAAACAATACAAAACAGTACGACTCAAATACAGAATTGAAATCAGCCCTAATTAATCCTGTAGGCATAAATGATGATGATTTTTTAGAAGCTAGTGTAATGGAAAAAAGTCGTAAATTTAACGAAACGATTCACCGTCTTTTTGTGTCATTGAGAATTTTACAAAAAAAACTATCAAGCGTAGAAAATTTGCCAGATCTAAAATCTGCTTATTCGTCTATCAGCGGCGAGAAGGTCTTGAGATTTAAAGACTCCGATGCCAAAAATTTTAGCAAATTTTTCTATATATTTATAGACTCCAAAGAGGATCTGCAGATTTTGTGCGATCTAAATTTAATGATAGATTATGCATTGGAGCGCATGATAGAAAATAACATTTCTAAGATTGATACAGCGGAACAAAAGCCAAGAGATTACTGTAAATTTGATACAGAGCAACAAGAGATAATCATCAAGCTAGTTGAGTTAAATAATGTTTTGGTTAAGGCGCTAAGAGAGCTAAGGTCCGCTACGCAAATGAAGGAAATAGCAACGATCTTTAAAGACGTGGCGGGAGTATATAAAAGATATTATGATAAGAAATTTTTTAAGGAGAAGCTAGAATGTTAAGATTATTTTTAGATTTATTTGCAGGTTATGTATTCTATCAAGTGATCAAATTTATGGCATTAAATCTTTATTTACCGGCTGTAAAAGAGGTTATTAGCATAATCTTTAGGAATAAAAAGGTAACCCAATAGCTCCCGCTTTTGTCAAAAATAAATTTATTGACAACGGGGGGGGTAATGCTAAAATATACAAATTTTATTTTAACAAAAGGAGAATAGTGTGGAAGCTAATGGAAATCAACAAGAAATTCAACTAGATCTAGGCGATCTCGCAGCTCAAGCAAAAGAAGTTTTTAAAGGGGCTATACAAGGTTTAAGTTCTAGATTAAACGTTTTAATAGTCGGTAAAACCGGCGTAGGTAAAAGTACGCTTATAAATGCGGTTTTTGGCGACGCAGTAGCAAAGACTGGCTCCGGAAAACCGATTACTCAAGAAATAAACGAAATAAAAGTAAATCCAAATTTTAGTATTTATGATACTAAGGGTCTTGAATTGAAAGACTTTGACGCCACTTGTGACGACATTGCGAATTTTTTGGAAGAAAATAGTAAAAAGAGAGCAGACGAGCAAATACATATAGTATGGTTTTGTGTGGCGGAGCCCGGCAGAAGGATAGAAGAGGGCGAAAAAAGACTGTTTGATATCATAAGAGAAAAAGACTATGCAGCTATAGCAGTAATAACAAAAGCCCAGCAAGATAAAGACGAGAACAAGGAAAAATTTTCAGATAAAGTAAAAGGCGAGTTTGGAGTTAATGACGAATATATGCAAAGAGTTATGGCGTTAGAGATCGAAGACGATGACGGAAACATAAAACCGCTTAGAGGCATAGACGACCTTATAAAGAAAACATACGACGCTTTACCTGAGGCATCAAAGCAAGCCTTTGCTAGAGAGCAAAAATATAACAAAGACGTAAAATACGAAGCAGCACTGGATATTATCAATACATATAGCGTAGCTGCGGGTGCTATAGCAGCTACTCCGATACCGTTTTCAGATATCGCTCTACTTTTACCTACCCAAATAGCCATGATATCTCATATTACGTATAATTACGGTTTTAAAGCCTCTGCTGAAAATATTACAAAATTAGCGACATCGTTTGCTGCCGTAGCAGCTGGAGGCTTTGCCGTTAGATTTGTGGCTGGAAATTTATTAAAATTTATACCGGCCGTAGGATCTCTTGCAGGAAGAGCGTTTAATGCAACCGTCGCCAGCTCCACGACAAAACTAATGGGTAATGCCTATCTAGCTTATTTAAACGATAATTTTGAGTTAATTTACAAAGGCGATTTTGATTTATTTTCAAATTTAACCGATACTATCATAAGAGCATACGTCGAAAAGCTAAAATAAAATCTTTACTTTTATCCAAATTCGACTCAACCTGTCGCGCTTCTTTGCTATAATTTTATAAATTTGATAGTAAAGAAGTGCGATAAATTTTTACCACGAAAATTTCCAATCAAGGACATAAAGTGATACGACCAAACCCATTTAAAATTTGCTGTTCCAAATGCAGCTTTGAAAAACTGATTTGGTTTAAGAGCGATGCTTTAACGGACTTAGACTTTAAGCAAGTCCCAGATGTTTGTCCAAAGTGTGGCAATACAAAGTTTAATAGAAAAGCAATATCCATAGAAGAGGCTATGGCTAAAGAGCACTTTGATAATATGATCCAATCTTTTAAGAATATATTTAAAAAGGTATTTAAGGGCTAAATTAGTATAATGTATAAAGATTTTTAGGAGATAATATATGAAAGAAGTTGTAGTAACAACAAAAGATGAATTAGAAAAAGCAGTAAAAGACGGCGTGGATACGATAGTGGTTAGAGGCGAGCTAGCGCAAAAAGTAAAAGCTATAAAAGAGTTACAAGCAAAAGGTAAAATGGCCAGGGGAGCCATAATAGCTACTCTCGCAGCAGCAT
>NZ_CALINL010000306.1 GCF_938045225.1 uncultured Campylobacter sp. | reverse complement strand
TTGATCCACAGATCATCTGCTAGCACCACGCCAAATGGCTCATCGCGTACGAGGACTTTGCCCGTGTGGATCGCGTTGCCTAGGCCTCTCATGCTCTCTTGGCGCGTGAATGAAAACGTGCAGCGCGCCATCAGTTCGCGGATATCGACGAGCAGGTGTTCTTTGTTCGTGCCCGAGATCTGATGCTCTAGCTCGTAGCTGATATCAAAATAATCCTCCAGCGCGCGTTTGCCGCGACCCGTGATAAACGCCATGTTTTTCATGCCGGCCTCTAGCGCCTCGTCCACGCCGTAGTGGATCAGCGGTTTTGTGAGGATCGGCAACATCTCTTTTGGCAGCGATTTGGTCGCAGGCAAAAATCTCGTGCCGTAGCCCGCAGCCGGAAATAAACAAGTTTGTATCATAATTTTCCTTTTGATTTTTTAGGAGATTATAGCGAGTTTTGGCTAATTTGGAGTATTAAGGGCGGTTTTGAGCGGTCAAATTTGACTAAATTTAAATTTTGCCGGCCGAGACCCTAGTCTTGAAAACGTGAAATTTAACTCCATCAAATTTAAAAACCAAATTTTTGAGTTTTCAAGATGCAAGTCTCAGCGCGTCAAATTTTATAAATTCAACTTCGATTTTACCCGCCAAATTTGACTTACAAAAGCTAAAACCCAAACTCCGCGTAAAATTCGTTCAGGTAGTCCGAGTAGTAGGTGTTGCCGTTTCTAGCGTCAAATTTGCCCGCCAGTTCCAAAGCCGTTTTATAGTCGTTCTCGTCGCCAAACGCGCTAACTGCGATGAAAAATCGCAGGTCGTTTAGATCGTCGTTGCCCTCAAGGATCGCCGCGGAGTGCTTGCGCGCCAAATTTAGAGCCGTCTCGCGCTCGTCAGCCTAACGGCGATCTCGATTAGCGGGGCGATCTCATTTATAACGCGAGGATTTGACTCGATCGTCGCCGCGGCCTTGGGTAAAAGGGCTTTTGCCTCTTCTATCTTGCCTGTTTTAATCATGCTAAAAAGTATCGGCGCGTAGGTCGTGTGAGGCACTTCGGCACAGGTTAGCTCGCCTGAGAGTATCGGCGCGGCAAGCTCCAGCGCCGCTGCGTGCTCGCCGGCAAAATTTAAATAGGCGATCTCACCCGATGCCTCGCATGCTTCGCAGTCGGCCATATCGTCTTTGGCGAGCTTTTTCCACAGTTCGTAGTTTGCCTTCGCCTCTCTAGCATCGCCCATGTCGATGTTTTGATTCATCAAGGCCTTGTAGTAGGCAGCCAGCGAGAGCTCCATGCGCTCGTAGTAAAACAACATCGCCTCGTTTGCCTCGTCTATGAGTTCCTTTTCGATCACGGAGCTTTGAGCGACGCCCGAGACGATCCATTTAAATTTCCACAAGCAGTCTACAAAGTCGTCGAAATTCGGGTATTCGCTCTCGTTTTCTTTTGAATTTTGCACGATATAGTCCGTGAGCCACATCAGCGCTCTGGTCCTTAAAAACGCGCCGAATTTTTCAAAATCGTCGTTTAAAACAAAGTCGCAAATTTGCGCGGCAAACGCCAGATCCTGCGCCTCTACGGCGTCTCTTATCTTGTCAAACAAAAACTCCTCTTTATCGGCCAATCTATCAAATTCTTTTAGCTTTTTATAAAGCTCTTCTAGCGTGCGCTCTTGCATTTGCTCCCCTTGTTAAACATTTTTGTGATAATGCTTTGATTTTATTATATCCACTTAATCTAAAACTAGGTAAAATTAACGCAATTTTAAAATTTGAAAGGGCGGCAAAATGGCGAAAAAATTTATAGACGTTATGGACACTACCTTTAGAGACGGCTTTCAGTCGGTTTTCGGCGCGCGCGTGGCGATGGCGGACTTTTTGCCTGCGGTTAGTGCGGCTAAAGAGGCCGGTATAACGCACTTTGAGTTTGGCGGCGGGGCGCGGGTTCTGAGGCTTTATTTGGTAATATTTTTTTTATAAGTTCCCTAAATGAAGACGCTTTTGCGATGATGGATAAATTTCGCGAAACCGTCGGGCCCGAGGCAAACCTGCAAACCCTAAGCCGCGGCGTAAATACCGTGACGCTAGACACGGGCAGCCGCGAGCTAGTCGATCTGCACGCAAAGCTCTTTAAAAAGCATGGCACAACCACGATACGAAACTTCGACGCGCTAAACGACGTGGAAAATTTAAAATTTTCTGGCGAGCGTATCGCCCATCACGGGCTAAAGCACGAAGTGGTCGTCACGATGATGGATCTGCCAGCGGGCTGTTCGGGCGCGCACGACGTGGCATTTTACGAGCGGATTTTGCGCGAAATTTTAGACGCGGGCATCCCGTATCACAGCGTTTGCTTCAAAGACGCCAGCGGCACCTCTAGTCCGCAAAAAGTGTATGAAACCATCAAAATGGCTCGCAAACTCCTCCCGCAAAATACCCACATCAGACTCCACACTCACGAAACCGCAGGCGTTAGCGTCGCTTGCTATATGGCCGCTCTAGAGGCTGGTGCAGACGGCATAGATCTAGCCGCAAGCCCGGTTAGCGGCGGCACCAGCCAGCCAGATATCCTAACTATGCTGCATGCCGTTAAGGGTAAAAACTACGATCTGGGCGGACTTGACGTGGATAAAATTCTAAAATATGAAAGCGTGCTGGGCGAATGCTTGAAAGACTATTTCCTGCCGCCCGAAGCCGTGCAGGTTAGCCCGCTCATCCCGTTTAGCCCTATGCCGGGCGGTGCGCTAACGGCAAACACCCAAATGATGCGCGATAATAATATCTTGGACAAATTTCCAGAAGTCATCCTTGCTATGCGCGAAGTCGTACAAAAGGGCGGCTACGGCACGAGCGTGACGCCTGTGAGCCAGTTTTATTTCCAGCAGGCGTTTAACAACGTAATGTTTGGCCCGTGGAAAAAGATCGCCGAGGGTTACGGTAAAATGGTGCTAGGCTACTTCGGCAAGACGCCTGTGGAGCCAGATAAGAGCGTGGTTAAGCTAGCTAGCGAGCATTTAGGCTTAAAACCGACCAAAGAACACGCCATGGATATTGCCGACAAAGACGAGAGCAAGTCGCTTAAATTTACGCGCGAGCTACTCAAAAAAGAGGGCATCGAGCCTAGCGAGGAAAATATCTTTATCGCTGCGGCGTGCAAGGAAAAAGGCATCGCGTTTTTAAAAGGCGAAGGCAAAGTAAATATCAGAAAAAAATCGACAAACGCGGGCGAAACGAGCGTGCCGACCCCTCGCGCGAAAACTCCGATAAACGAAAAATACAGCGTCACCGTAAACGGCAAAAAATTTGACGTCGAGGTCGCGGACGCTGACGGCAAAGCCGAGATAAAAAGCGTAAAACCCGCAAGCGTAGCGCACATGCCGCCTCCGGAGCTCTCTCCGGCTAAAACGACCGGCGGCAGCGGCGAGCCGGTGAAAAGCACGCTTCCTGGAAACGTGTTTAAAATCCTAGTCGCAGTGGGCGATAGCGTGAAAAAGGGACAAAGGATGTTCGTGCTAGAGGCCATGAAGATGGAAATAGACGTAAACGCCCCAAAAGACGGGCTGGTAACGTCTATCGAGGTACAGCAAGGACAAACCGTAGCAAACGGTCAAATTTTAGCGAAAATTTAATCCAAAAAAGGAAGAAAAATGGTAAACGAAATAGAAAAATTGGGTCTTAAAGACATCAAAAAAATCAACCACAACCTAAGCTACGACGAGCTTTTCGAGCTTGAAAAGGCTATGGGCGAGGGACGCGTGTCAAGCAACGGTACCTTTATGGTCGATACCGGCATCTTTACGGGTCGCAGCCCAAAGGATAAGTACTTCGTAAAGCAAGACCCGAGCCAAAAATATATCGCTTGGGGCAAGGTAAATCAGCCTATCTCAAAAGAACTTTTCGATAAGCTTTTAGCCAAAGCCAAAGCCCAGCTAAGCGGCAAGGAAATCTTTATCCAAGATGCATTTTGCGGCGCGAGCGAAAAGAGTAAAAAATCGGTCCGCTTTGTAACCGAAGTCGCGTGGCAGGCGCATTTCGTAAAAAATATGTTCATCCGCCCAAGCAAGGCCGAGCTAGCTAAATTTAGCCCTGATTTCGTCGTCTATAACGCGTGCAAATGCAAAAACGAAGAGTGCAAAGAGCAGGGGCTAAACTCCGATGTTTTCGTTATCTTTAACGTCGAGGAAAACGTCGCCGTTATCGGCGGCACGTGGTACGGCGGCGAGATGAAAAAGGGCATTTTCTCGATGATGAACTACTGGCTGCCGCTTGAGGGCAAGCTAAGTATGCACTGCTCGGCAAACGTTGGCAAGGATGGCGACACGGCGCTATTTTTCGGCCTAAGCGGTACGGGCAAAACGACGCTTTCGACCGATCCAAACCGCAAGCTAATCGGCGATGATGAGCACGGCTGGGACGATGAGGGGATATTTAACTTCGAGGGCGGCTGCTACGCTAAGTGTATAAATTTAGACCCGAGCAGCGAGCCTGAAATTTACGCCGCGATCAAGCGCGACGCGCTGCTTGAAAACGTGGTCGCGGATGAGGCTGGCGTCGTGGACTACAAAGACGGCAGCAAGACCGAAAACACCCGCGTTAGCTACCCGATCTATCACATCGACAACTACGAGCCAAGCTCCGCAGGCGGCCATCCGAAAAACATAATATTCTTGACCGCCGACGCATTCGGCGTTTTGCCTCCAGTCGCAAAACTAACCAAAGAGCAGGCGATGTATTATTTCCTAAGCGGCTACACGGCCAAAGTCGCGGGCACCGAGCGCGGCATTACCGAGCCCGTGGCGACCTTTAGCGCGTGCTTTGGCGAGCCGTTTATGCCGCTACACCCGACCGTTTACGCTAAGCTTCTAGGCGAAAAGATCGACAAGCACAATGTCAGCGTCTATCTGGTAAATACCGGCTGGAGCGGCGGCGCGTACGGCGTGGGCAAGCGAATGAGTATCAAAGCCACGCGCGCGTGCATAAACGCGATCTTGGACGGTAGCATCAAAAAGTGTGAATTTGAAAATTTCGAAAAATTTAACCTAGCGATCCCAAAAGAGCTAGCAGGCGTCGAGACAAAGCTGCTAAATCCGATCAATACGTGGGAAAATAAGGACGAATACGTCGCGACTCGCGATAAGCTAGCGAGCATGTTTGAGGCGAATTTTAAACGCTACGAGGACGTAAAAGAGGGCGTAGAATACGCAAAAGCAGGCCCTAAGGCTTAAATTTAAAGGGCGCGGGATTTGAAATTTTACTCTGTAAAACGCGGGCTTAAATTTAGCCTTTTAGCCTGCGCCCTTTTTCTTGCGGGTTGCGATATCTTGGGCGGGCAGGGTAAAGACTCCGCGCTAAAGTCCGCCAAGCAGCCCGAGTTTTCTTTCGTTCCCGACTCGGACGCGGTCGCGTATCTAAACGAGTACCGCCGAGGCTCCGAACTCTCCGGTCTAAAACCAAATCAAATTTTAAGCCAAGCCGCCAAAAACCATGCCGACTATAGCGCCCAAAACGAATACATGGGGCACGACGAAGCGGCGGGACGGGTGAAATTTAGTGGCGCGACTCCGGCTGATAGAGCTCTGGCCGTAGGCTACAAATCAACTCTAGTGCTTGAAAATATCGCTTATAAAAGCGACTTTAAAGAGGCGGTGGACGGGCTGTTTTCGGCGATATATCACCGATTCGCGTTTTTAAATTTGAGCGTCGACGAGGTCGGCTACGCGCTCGCGTCCAAGGATAAATTTAACGCCTTCGTCTTTGAGATGGGCAACTCTAGGCTTAACGCATTTTGCGCTAAGGGTGCGAGCGATACGGGCGCGGGGCGGTTTTATACCAACGTCTGCGCCGATAAAAATCTAAAAATAAAAGACGCCAAATTTGATAATTTCACCGGCTCTAGCAAGCCTTTCGTCAAATTTCCCGACGCTACCGCCGTGACGCCTTATTTTAGTGGCGAGATCCCGGATCCCTTCCCCGAGTGCAAGATCACGGCAAATCCCGTCAGCATCGAGTTTAACGCAAACTCAAGCGAGATAAAATTTAAGGATTTCGAGATATTTAAAGACGGGCGAAAGATCCAAAATTTGCACGTCATCACGAGCGCCAACGACATAAACTCCAAATTTTCGTCCAAGCAGTTTGCGGCCTTTTCGCGCGAGGTTTTTGACTTTGGCGCGCAGTACGAGGCGGTTTTTAGCTACGAGCAAGCGAGCGCGCGAAATCAAAGTGCGCAAAACGCGGGCGCGCAGGTAAAGCAGATAAAATGGAGCTTTAAAACCAAAACGCCGCAAAATCCGTATTTCGACGCGCGCGACGGCGACGTGCTAGGCGTGGATGCAGACAAGACCTACGAGATATTTTTCCGCCCCAAAGACTGCAACGACCTCATGACGCGCTACTCTTACAAAGCCTCGGGCTTTATGACGCCTACGGTCGCGCAAAGCGGCACGAACACGCTAAGCGTGAAGCTAAAAGGCATGGCCGGCGATACGCTAAGCATCGTAGCGGGCGGCATGAGCGTCAAGGTACGGCTTAAAACCAGCTCGCCAGAAGTCGTGCGCGAGAGGAGGGCGTTTTACGTGAAGGCGGGAGTGATGATCGCCGGCGTGATCGTGATTTTTTCGCTAATCGGCAGAAAGATGAGGCGGTGAATTTACGTCGCTTTTTTGGGTTATTTTTGATGAGTTATTCTGCTTTGATTTTAAGCCTTTGTTGATTTTAAAATACGAAAACGCTTTGCAAAATTTAAGTCATAATTTGCCAGATACTTTGGTTAAATTTTACGTCAAATTTACTCTTATCTATCTTTATTGCTCTCTGTTATTTCCTTAAAAAACTCGTTTATATTGCAGTTAAAAAGTTTTGAAAGCTTAAAAAGATGAAGTAGATTAAAGTGCTTGCCGTGTGCGTTATTTTCCATATTTGCGTAAAATCCGCCCGATGCCTGCCCTATACTTAGAGCCGTCTCGAGCTGGCTTAGATTTTTCTCTTGCCGCATCCTTTTTACATTTGAAGCTACGGTATCAAAAAACCGCTCGTTTTCCTCTTCTGTCGTTATCTCAGGTAAATTTAACATGTCCATTCCTATAGAAAAGTTTTCTATAAGTTTATTTCTCATATAATTCTTTATCAACTTGCTATGGCGATTATGCCTATAGAGATAATGAAATGTAAAAGGATTGATTGTGGCTATTTTTTGTCTGATTGTTTTTTCTGTAATGTTTATTTTTGTTAACCCAATATATAAGGCAACCATGGTGAGAATGGAAGAAGACTTTTTAAGGGGGCTTCCAAGTCGTGACATTACGCTAAAGGTAAACGGCTATGCAACGATTTTTAGATTTATATCAAAGTGGGCAATAGTAATTTCTTTGATTTTTATCATTGCCGATATGTTTAAATAGGAGAAAAGCGATATGTTTTTAGGAGTATTATTCGCCATTTTTCTTGTTCTTTGTTTATTGGTGAATTTGGTAAAACTAAATAATCCGTATTTTGAAACTTCTCCGAGTGCTATTTTTATAAATTATGCCACTTTTATTTTAGGCATAGCACTGCTTTTAAATTTATTATCATAGTGAAGGATTAAACATGATTTGGATATGGGTAGCGGCTTTGGTTTTGGTTAAGGTAACCAGTGGACTTTCGCTGGTGATTGCACTTGCAATAACAATATATAAGATAAAAAACAGTGAACCAAGACTTGATCTTGACCCTGAAGTAGTCTTAGAGTATAAAAGATTTGTAAAATATCATACAAGTTTAAGTAATTCTCAAATTTATGATTTAATGACGAGATATGCTTTAGAAATCGTTGAAATGTTGAGAAATACAAATATTAGCTTAGAGGAGCGCGCCACATTAACGATGCTAACAACTTGCTTTATACTAAGTGAATATTATGAAA
>NZ_CALINL010000305.1 GCF_938045225.1 uncultured Campylobacter sp. | reverse complement strand
ATATCCGCGCCCGGCTCTTTATTTTCCGAGATGGCTTTTATAAACTTCTTTTGAATAACAACGCTATAATCAAAATATCTTTTATTGTCAAATTTAGGCAGCTCGATAAAGTCACAAGGATTTTTATTTATTAGCTCGAGTTTTAGAGCGAGCTTAAAAACAACCTTGAGCTTTGCAAGGATATTTTTAACGGTCTTAATTTTGTAATCTCGCTTGATAAGCTCGTTACAAAATCTTTGTATATCAATAAAATTTATCTCATTGACGTTTTTTAAGCCTAAACCGTCTTTAAAATGCTTTTGATACGTAGATATATCGCTTCTAAGCGTAGATGGGCTTAAAATAAGCTCATAATACTCAAGATAGTTTTTAAAAAGCTCATTCAATATCATCAAAAAGACCCTTATCAAGAGCGCAGCTAAAAATATATTTGCCCAGACTAGAATCAACTTGATTTCTAATAACTTGCCTTTTATTTTTAATATCTTTAAACAAACTCAAATCAAAATCTTTAAAATCAGAAATAACAAAATTTTTAATTAATTTATTAGATTTTTGAAAAAACTTCTCAGGAATATAAAAATTTGACCAAAACAAATGGCGGAATAATTTTGCATTCGGAGAAATTAAAGGATCATAATAAGGCATGACATTTTCAACAACAAACTTATTTTTACAAAAAGTTTTCAAAAAACTTATAAGAGAATAAAGTCTAAAACCAGGCAAAGAACGATTATTAATAGTGTTTTGATTTGAAAAATTAATCCTAGAGTGAGTTTGACAAGGCGGAGAAGCCCATATAAAATCAAATTTATCATAGTTGTTGGCAGCATAATCAAAAGCATCACAAACGATAACTTTATCAGCAGGAAATCTAAATTTATAAACCTCGGCAATAGCCGGATCAAACTCAACAGCAGTTACATTAATATCCGGTAATACATCATTCCATAATAACCTATTACCGCCAATGCCGGCAAATAAATTTAAAATTTTCATTTTATCTCCTTTAAAATTCATATTCTCTAAGTCCGCGCTCGATAAAGTCCTCGAGGTCTGGATTATTTAGATCGTGCTTTGTGTTTCTCTTTGTAAATGAATTTAGGCCACGATCAAGCATTATATTTTCAACGTAGGCTAGGTGCTGAATATTGCAGTTAGCTTTATCGAGCTTTGAATAATAATTGTAAAGCTCGTAATTTTTCATCCATAAAGGCGGTTTTTTGAATTCTTTTCGGTTTTTCATTGCTTCGCGTTTGATTTTTTCTCCCTCGCGTACGTACCAGGCATCAACCCAGGCGTCAAGATCGGGTTTAATGGTTTGGAAAGTTACGTTTTTAGGCGGTTTTTTACGATCATAGCTATTTATAAGCCTATCACAGACATAATGCTCCAGCTTGCCGTTATCATAAATGATAACTTCCTTGCGCTCAGGGATATTGATGTATATATAATCGCTTTGTTTATCCCATTCAAGCACGTTATTATCGTCGTTTTTAAAGTTGTTTAAATGGTAAAAGTCTTGCATAGTAGCTATAAAATTGATTTTTCTATATACCCATAAAGGAACGTTGTTTTGTGAGGTTAAAAAGCGTCTTACTTTGTGTTTTACATACCAGGCGGCAAGATCGTCAAGCTCCTGGGTTTTGTCTAAATTTATAAAGGTTTTTTGAATATACTTCATTACATAGCCAGCCGGATTATGTATAGAGGTTTGGAAGCCGTTTGTTTCGCCGTTGGCTATTTGCTCGCGTGAAATAGCGTCCACACGTAAATTTTGAGGAGCGTAAAATATATCCTTGTAAGAACGCCTAAGAAAATCTATAGTATAGCTAGGAACGAAAAGCAGGGCGTGGATATGCGGCACGCCGTCCTTTTTGTGAGGCTCAAAGCACCTTATATAAGAGTAATCGACCTTAAATTTAGCCGTAAAACGTCTAAAAAATATACGCCACTGATGATTTAAAGTAGCGCACAAATCGCTAATAGTAAGGGGCGCACCGTTTTTAACCTTGTATTTAACCTCGGTCGGTAAAAATTTCATATCTTTATCCTTAAATTTGGAGTAATCGCCGCTCAATGCGCCGCGAAAACAGCCGTTGAGCGTGATCGTGAGAAATACCGGGCGTTGGGCGTAATCTATCGCAAAAGAACCGAGCGTATTTACGCGGTTGGCAACCTCGGCGTAATACTTACGGCTAAAATTTGCGGCCATAGAGCAATCAAGCAAGCTTCTAACCTCTCCGAAGTCATTAACAAAGCTAAAGCTTTTCATATAGGCTTTTTGTTTTTCTAGCTTTTCTTGACATTGAATCCGGTCAAACTCACTGATTCCAAACACGCTCAACCTTAAAACTGGCACTTTTTTATTAGATTGACAAGGCGGCCTTCTTTGCTTGCTCCGCGCGCGTGGCGCGCGTCGCTCGCAAAGTCGGCCTTTGCCGCCAAAGCCAACGCTTCGCTCATTTTGGCGGGGGAGCGAACCCGCAAGCGGCTCCCCCGCACCCTGGTTATGTGCGGCGGCGTGGGAACCCTTGCTCCCACGCTACGCGCCGCACGACACACATTTTTAGATTAGATAACTTGAATAGTCAAAGTAACTACGGAATTGATGTCCTGATCTTGCTCGACGGAAAAGAGATATTTAAGAATATAAATGTCTTTTAAAATGGGGATGCCGTTACGCTGTTTTTGAGTGGTAGTCTTGTTAATGCCTGATAAAACTAAAATATCGCCGCGTTTGAGAGAATACGAGCTTTTAAGCTCCTTTTTGCTTGTAATAGGAGTTAATGTATTAGCAGATGATAAAAGGTCCTCTAAAATTAAATGTAAGTCAAAATCAACGTGATCTTTTAAAATAACCGGTTTAAGAGTAATTTTTAATCCAACGTCTTTGTATTCATAAGTGTTTTGGGTAGTGGTCTGGGTAGCTGAAGTTTGGCTATTTTGAACTAAATAAGGAATGTTTTGAACGGCGGAGAAATTAACTTCAGTGTGATTTTTAGCAGTCAAAAAAGGGCTAGATATGATCTTGGTTAAGCCGTTGGTATCCAGGAAATTTAAGACGCCAAAAAAGCCCTCGCTATCGTTTCTTACAACGTTTGAATTAGTAGTGTAAGGCGAAGTAATAAGATTAATGTAATAGGCTAAATCGCCGTGATTTAGCGGCTTAAGCAGGCTTTGAAGCTTTGCGCCGCGGTCTTTAATATCTTTTAGATTAGTTTCGGTGATAGTGAGCTTAAACTCAACTTGCTCCAAAGGCTTATCAATAGAGGCCACGGCTTGCTTTATTTGCTCGTATGCTACATCATCAGCGCGAAAGAATACGGAGTTTGAAGTAGTGGAATACGTCGCATTTAGCTCAAAATTTGCCATTATACGGCGAACGTCCTCAACAACGTAATTACTAAGATCAATGCGCCTTAGATCGTAATCAGGCAGCTTTTTATCCGTAATATAGTAAAAATTGTCCTTTTTATAAAGAAATAAGCCCTTAGATTCAAGCATTTTTCTAAACATAGAAAGGGTTAAATTTGTATCGTGCTGGTAGATAAAATAATAATAATTGCCGTCGATACTATCATCTGTTACAATAGCTATATTGTTGGATATACTTGCAAGCTGGGCAAAATTTACCAAGTCAGTGTAAATAGTTTCAGCTTTAGAAAAACTAATTACGCAAAGAGTTAGGATCAGGATTTTTTTGAAAGTTTTCATAAAGAGCACCTTTATTAGATTTTTGAATTGAAGCAAGCTTGATAGTATCAAGCACCGGAGATTTGAAAACGAGGTAATATTCAACATAATGCTTATTTTTCGTAATAGAATAAAAATAAGCGGGTTTATGGCTTGAAATAACAAAAGATACGTAAGTATAAGGGAATGAACCCGAACCGCCTTTAAAACGGCAACTATCAGCAACGCAAACGATCTCGTAAATATAAGTAGACTCGATAGGCTCGTCGGGTTTAGAAACATTAGACGGCAAAGAAGCATTAGGCGAAGCAGCGGAAACTTGCGGGGTTAAATTTCCAGACGGAGTAGTCGCGTATTCGTCGGGAACGGCGAAAGCGGTATTAAATACGTAAATAAACGCAAACACGCTTAAAAGAGAGATAATAAGACCGGAGACCATAAAAAATTTAACTACCGATTTACTCTTACTATCCTGGCCTGAATGATAGAGATTAAAAACTTCCTGGTTAAAAGGCAAATTTATATTAAAATTATTGACGCGATCAGATTGATACATCTTATAAGAGGTAAAATAAGCGTATTTAAAGCGTTTAGAAAATAGACGCTTTGAGCTATCTATCGCGCGATAAAACTTCTCGGCTACGCGCTTGTATTCGTTGTTTACCAAGCTTAAATCCTGGGTGATAAATAAAAGGTCTTGATAAAGATGCCTATGATAAGTGACCCACCAAACGAGAACCGGATCCTCTTTGGCCTTAAAGTAGTTATGTATCTCGTCAACAACGAAAAGAACCTTATAAAGCCTCATTTCTTTAGCTAACTCGATAAGCTCTTTATCGGTCTTTTTTTCTATCTTATAGGCATTATAGAGCTTTGCAAGATTAGCATATACTTCATCATAATCAAATTTTAGTAATCGCTCATCAAGCTCAAATTTAAACTCGTTAATATTAGTGTAAGCGTAGAGATATTTGTTTTCGGGCATTTTAGGCTTAAAAATTTTACTTAAAAAGCCTTTAGCGGGCTTTGGCTTATAGATAAACATATACCAAAGCTTATAAACCGCAAAATAAGATTTTCCGGAGCCTGGATTACCGACTATATAAGTTATCATGGGTTAAAGCCTAGCAATGTTAAAAGTAGTTAAAGTAAGCTGCATTGAATGCAAGACTTTAAAACCGATCTTATAAACATAAAGCAAAATAACGGAAACAATAGGAACGGAGAAAACATTATAAACATCAACAAAGGCATTCCAAACGCCAAGAGCCCTAAGAATATCCATAGACCAAGACAAAATTTCATTACTACCGCCTGAACTAATATCACTTAAAAAAGATATAAATTTATTAATAGAATCATGAACAAACATTATAAGCTTAAAAACAGCCCAACCATAAGCTATAACAAGAGCAAATAGGGCAGTATTTATAAAAACCATCTTGCCGAATGTAATACCTTTAAGAACCCAACCGACAAATTTTTCAGCAATAAAAGACCTAAAAAACCAAACGATAGCAGAATACAAAGCAGGCATTATCTATCCTTTAAAATGAAAATATCAAAAATTTAATAATCAAAAAAAGAAAACAGCCAAAGAAAAACACGTAAAAAAGATAGTAAAAAGCACCGGAAGCAGGAGCAACGATTTTACAAAAATCGAAATCTATATCAACGTTATAACCGAAAAAATCAATAGTTTCTTTATGTGAGCAAGATTTTGGAACATCTTTTTTTGAAATATCATCTAAACCCTTGCCCTTAAGATTAGAAATAAATTGATCAATACCATTTTTAAAGGCGTTAAAACCTTCAGAGCCATCAAATTCTTTTTCAATCCTAGAAAAAGCACCGCGATAAGCTTTTTCAAAAGCCCCCATTTCCTTATTTAAACTATCAGCATTAAAATCACCTTCTTTAAATTTAACACCATCACCGCCGAAACCGCCGCCACCACCGCCACCACCGTTATTATTATTGCCGCCAGGATTTGGATTTGGATTATCTTCAGAGCCGCCGCCATTTCCACCGCCGCCTGAATTACCTCCGCCGCCGCTATCTCCTCCAGGATTAGGTTGAGGATTATCAGGATTATCGGGTTTAGGATCGTCGGGTTTTGTTTTATTGTCGTCAGGTTTTGGGTCGGGTTTAGGCTTCTCATTACACTTTGGATTTGAAAAAGAAATTTGAGAGCCGTCCAAGCAAGTACCTTGAAGATCGCAATCATCAGGAGAACCACCATTTTTACCCCAAAAACTAGTAACACCACCAAAACCAAGATTAGATCCAAGACATAAACAACGAAGGGCGGCAAAAGAATCTTTTTCGCCGCTACAATCAATGCAGCCGCCGTTAGGAAGTCCGATTTTATTTATGCCGCCATCTTTTGAACAATCGCGATAACATTGTTTTGAATCGGGGTCAAAAGTTTCATTTGATTTGCAAGAACGGAAAAAGGAAACAAAAGTATAAAGATAATAAGAAAAATTAACGCTTTTAAAGTTTGGATTAACGCCCAGTTGGCTATTGTAATCATTTTTTGAGCAACTAAGATATTCAGAGCCGTCCATTTCACAAACAACAGAGCTTTGCTCAAAGCCGCCGTAATGGAATAATTTTTTTGAAGCCTCTTTAGATTTATTTTCAAGAAAAAAACCGTTGTTTTTTAAAAGCTCAACGTTAAAAATAACGGGAGAAAAACCAGTATAAGAATAAACATCATCGCCAATCTGTAAAAATTGATCATCAAGAACTACAGCGTCAGCAGGCGAAGCAGATACGTCAACGGGAAGAAAACTATTTTTAACCGATGTCGTATAGGTCCAATCATCAATGGTTGAAAAATCAAAGGCAAGCAAATTTAAGCATAAGGCAGAAGATAAGAGGATAAATTTTAAGCCTTGCATGGGATAGCCTATTTAATCAATTTCTTAGCTAAGATGCTTATACAAAGTGAAAATGGAAATGATATAAATAAGAAATAGATAAATATGCTAGCAAAGTAATCAAATGAAGCAACGCCAGTTATAGTAAACATTTTAAGCACCTTAGCTAAATTTATGAACGAGTAAAATAAACAGCAAATTCACAAGAAAACCGAATAAAATACCCGATAGAGCCATCATAAAGTTATATTGCTCTTGAGAAATACCAAGATCAATCATTAGCCGATCTCCTGAAAAAATCAATCGCAAGAGATACCACGAAAAAAGCGACAAAGGCTCCAAACATAGGAACGTATAGAGAAAACATAAACTTGTAAAATTTAGCCAACTCTATAAATTCAAACATGCTAGAGCCTTTGAAATATTCAGATTAACCGATTTTGCGGATCATTCTGAACGCTATTGAAACAACAGCGATGGCAGCAAGCGCACCAAATATGGCAGAACCGACAGCGTAAACGTTAGATAGGTTGATAGTACCCGTAACGGTTCCGTCAGTACCCATAGTTAAATCAGCGGCAGTAGCATTTATTGCACCGGCTGAAGCAATAAAAAGGGCAGTAGCCTTACCTTTAGCAGTAGAAAGAAACTTAGGCATAATAGCCTCCTTGATGTAAATTTAGTAGTTTTTGAGCTACTTATTTAAGAGCTAAAGAATTAACCCTTAAAAAAGTAGCCGAAATAAATTCGGCTAAATTTAAAACAAACCAGGCTCAAGCTCAATATTAAGCTTATAGCCACGAGCCTTTAAAAGTTTGATAGTATCTCTTATAGATAAATCTATATCAGAAACGTTATCGTAGTGGGTGTCATAATTGCCGGTGCCGTTATCAAGGAGGTAAAAACGCTCCCTAAACTCCTTAAAGTCGGTATAACACTTTTCTACAATCTCAACCATTTCGTCAGTATTGTAAGGATTTTTCATATTAAGCCCCCTTAGAAGCTTTATCGGTTGGCTTTGAATCAAATAAGAAGTATTCGTAAGACTCGGCTACAGCTATAATGCGTTGATCACCAGCAGGGAAACCGCCGTGTAGAACAATAGGCCCTTTTTTAAGCTTTTCGCGAACAGCATTCCCAACAAGCCCAGCGGTAACGTCATCGGGGCAAACGATTTTAAATACTACGGGTTGCTGAACGCTATCTATAATGCCGGTCTTTTTATTCTCGACATCATAAACGTTTACGGTAGATATTCGGACAGATGAGGAGTAGTCATTGCCCTCAAATTTACCAGAAGCGGAA
>NZ_CALINL010000304.1 GCF_938045225.1 uncultured Campylobacter sp. | reverse complement strand
GTTTTTTGAGAGATCTCGTATTTTAGGCGCGCGGAGTCTAGCTCGCCGGCCATCCCCAGCACCCTACTTTTATCAAAGCCGCTTGTTTTATAGACTAGATACGTGAGCGCGTCAAGCGGGTTGGTTACGTTTATGATGATGCAGTTTGGGGCAAATTTGGCGATTTTCTCCACCGTGCCTTTTACGATGCCTGCGTTTTTTAGCAGCAGATCTTCTCTAGTCTGCCCCTCTTTTCTAGGGCTTCCGGCTGTTACGACCACGATGTCGCTATCCTTAACTAGCTCAAAATCATCACCGCCGGCAACGCTAACATCCAGACCGAAAATCGCCGCGCTCTGAGATAGGTCGATCGCCTTTGCGCGCGCCACGTCGCCAAAAATATCGACTAGCGCAATATCGTCTGCGATGCCTCTTAGCAAAATAGCACTAGCCGCGCTTGCGCCTACGTTTCCGGCTCCGATAACTGAAATTTTCATTTTTTTCCTTTTTTATAAAATTTGGTTTTGTAAAATTTGATTAAACGTCGCACTCGGCCTCATTGCCGCGCTCGCCTTTTTATCGTCTGGCTTATAGTATCCGCCGAGATCAACCTTTCGTCCTTGCGCCGCGTTTATTTGGGCCACTATCGCGCTCTCGTTTTGCGCGAGATTTTGGGCGGCGAGTTTAAATTTGTCGCCCAGCTGCGTACCGCTAGCGGCAAGCTCGCTCGCCCAGTAAAGCGCGATATAAAAATGGCTCGTGCGCGTATCTAGCTGCCCCACTTCAAACCGCGGAACCTTGTTTTCTTTTAGATAGCGCTCTACGGCCGCGTTTAGCGTATCTGCTAAAATTTGCGCCTCAGGGCTTTGCTTAAAGCCGGTTAACTGCTCAAGACTAGCGCCCAGAGCCAAAAACTCGCCCAAGCTATCCCAGCTTAGATGATTTTGCTCCAGTAGCTGCTCGGCGAGCCTTGGCGCGCTGCCTCCGGCTCCCGTCTCAAAGATACTTCCGCCCTCTAGTAGCGGCACGATAGAGAGCATCTTGGCGCTGGTTTCAAGCTCCAATATCGGAAAAAGATCGGTCAGATAGTCGCGCAAGACGTTCCCCGTGACGCTGATGCAGTCCTTGCCACATCTCATGATCTCAAGCGACTTTTTGCAAGCCGCAGCCGGAGGCATGACCTCTATATCAAGCCCACCGGTACCAGCGCTTGCTAGCTGCGCTCTTACTTTTTTTAGGATTTCTCGGTCGTGAGCCCTGTTTTCGTCCAGCCAAAATATCGCCTTTTGTCCCGTGATTTTCGCGCGTTTTAGCGCTAGCTCGACCCAGTTTCGAACGGCGACGTCTTTGACCTGCGTCATCCTAAATATATCGCCTTTTTCTAGCTCAAATTTAAATAAAATTTCGCCTTTGGCGTTTAGCACGCGCGCCTCGCCCGCTTCGCTCATCACGAAGGTTTTATCGTGACTACCGTACTCCTCGGCCTTTTTAGCCATTAGACCTACATTTG